>NZ_JAYGGM010000009.1:0-262862 GCF_036314085.1 Microvirga sp. CF3016 | reverse complement strand
TGCCCGCAAACCCGGCAACCAAGTCGGCGGAGTTTATTTTTTTTAAGAGGCGGGGGGCGTGGGGGCCGCAAAAAAACCCGGCCGGGCCCCCCCCCAAACGGGGGGGGGGCCCACGGGCCTTTGTATATCTGACATCGGATGCCCGTGAGGCGTCTGTTTCGACAGGATGTATGCCGCAATGGATTTCAACCCGACAGCAATGCCGCTCTGCCTTGCCACCGGGAAAATCCATCATCATGCCTGCTTCGATCAGCCTCTCTCGTCTTTCATGGTCCGCGCCTGACGGCCGCTCTCTTCTTTCCGATCTCGATCTGAATTTCAGTCGGGAACGGACGGGACTTGTCGGCCGTAACGGCGTCGGCAAAACCACGCTCCTCAAGCTGATCTCCGGAGAGCTGCAGCCCCATGCCGGCAGCGTCACCGTCAATGGTAGCCTCGGGTACCTGCGCCAGACGATGCAGGCCTATCCCACGGAGACCATCGCGTCCCTGTTCGGCGCTGTCGATGCACTGGCGCTCCTGCGCCGCGCCGAAGTCGGTGAGGCCTCAGCTGAGGAACTTGCTAACGCGGATTGGACGCTGGACGCTCGCATGGCGGCCGCTCTCGCGCGTGTCGGCCTCGATGCGCAGCCGGACACGCCGCTCTCAACCCTCTCCGGCGGGCAGAGCACGCGGGCCCGACTCGCGGCGCTTGTCTTTGCGGAACCCGACTTCCTGCTTCTCGACGAGCCGACCAACAATCTCGACCGGGAAGGACGCGAGGCGGTGATCGCTCTTCTCGCCAGCTGGCGCGGCGGTGCAATCGTCGTCAGCCACGACCGCGAACTGCTCGACACCATGGACGCCACCGTCGAGCTGACCACGCTCGGCGCCACGCGCTATGGCGGCAACTGGAGCCGGTACCGCGAGCGCAAGGCGCTGGACCTCGCGGCGACACGGCATGATCTGGCGGATGCCGAGAAGCGCATCGCAGAGATCGACCGGAAGGCGCAGGAGACGGCCGAGCGCAAGGCGCGCAAGGATGGCGTGGCCAAACGAAAGCGCGCCAAGGGCGACATGCCGCGCATCCTCATGAACGGGCTGAAGAATCTCAGCGAGAAAACGAGCGGCAGGAGCGCTCGTCTTGTCGAGAGCCGCCGGGCGCAGGCCCATGAGGCGGCAGCCATGGTGCGCGAGCGGATCGAGATCCTGCAGCCCTTCTCCGTGGTGCTGCCGCCGACGCATCTGCCGGCCGGCAGAAAGGTTCTTGCCATCGAAGCCGCAAGCGTCGGCTACGAACCGGAGCGGCCAATCCTGCGCGAACTGTCCTTCGCCATCACCGGGCCGGAGCGCGTCGCAATCGTTGGTCCCAATGGCTCGGGCAAGACGACTTTGCTCGCCTTGATCAATGGACAGATGCAGCCCTGGAGCGGGAGTGTGAGAGTCATGACGGACTTCGCGCTGTTCGACCAGCAGGTGAGCCTTCTCGATCGTTGGGAAACGATCCGCGACAACTTCCGCCGCATCAACCCGGAGGCCAACGAGAACGACTGCCGGGCGGCCCTGGCCCGGTTCATGTTCCGGGCCGATGCAGCGCTGCAACCTGTTTCCACGTTAAGCGGCGGACAAGTGCTGCGCGCGGGCCTCGCCTGCGTGCTGGGTGGGCCGAGGCCGCCAGCCCTGCTGATCCTCGACGAGCCGACGAATCATCTCGACATCGATTCCATCGAAGCCATCGAGGCGGGCCTTCGGGCCTATGACGGCGCCCTGCTGATCGTCAGCCACGACGAGACCTTTTTGGACGCCGTCGAGGTCTCGCGCAGGCTGGATCTCGCAGACCTGCAGCTGTGATGAGGCTCAGGCCGCCAGCTTGCGCTCGGTGTAGAGCTCCTGCACCTGCGCGATGTTCTCGATGGACGGCAGGCTCGCCTCGTTGCCGAGGTGCTGGATGGCGTGAGCGGACGCTGCGCGGGCGAAGATGAAATGCTCGCGCCAGGGCAGGTCGGGACGGGCCATGGCGGAATAGACATAGGCACCGTGGAAGATGTCGCCAGCGCCATTAGTGTCCACGACCTTCTCTCCCGGCACGTTCAGCGCCGGCAGGACGCTCTCCTGGCCGGTCTCGTCGTACCAGACGAGGCCGCGCTCGCCGAGAGTCACGCCGCCGATCTTGCAGCCGCGGCTCTTGAGGTAGTCCAGCATGCCTGAAGGCGTGAGGTCCATCTGCTCGCACAGGCGCTCGGCCACGATGGCGACGTCGATGAATTCCAGGAGTTCGTGAGTATTGGAGCGCAGACCGCCACCGTCGAGAGAGGTGAGGATGCCGGATTCGCGGCAGATCTTGGCGTAGTGCATGGCCGCATCGGCCTGGTGGCCGTCGAGGTGCAGGGCCTTGCAGCCCTGGAGGTTCAGCGGCGGCACCGGGTGCAGGTAATGGTCGTCGCGGCAGCGGACGATGGCACGCTTGCCGCCCCGGGGCATGATGAAGGACAGGGACGATTCGTGCACCTTCCGGTGGTGGACCGAGATCCCGTATTTCGCCGCCATGTCGATGAACATGCGGCCGAGCCAGTCATCGGCGATCGAGGTCAGGAGATCGGGCGCCAGCCCGAGCTTGGCGCACGCGAAGGCGGCCGTGACCGCGTTGCCGCCAAAGGAGATCGCGTAATCCCGCGCCACGGTCTTCTCGTCCCCCGTCGGAAGCTCGTCCGCCAGGAAGGTCACGTCGATATAGGTCTGGCCCACGAAGAGAGCATGCATCGCAAATACGTCTTGGATCTGATTTCGCCGCTGAAGTCTTGGACGAGCGGGGCCGATTAGGCAAGGTCTTCCGGGCGGCGTTGGATGCGTGACGATGAAGTCCGGTATCGTGCCTGACCGCCTTCTCCCTTTGCAGGGAGGGTCCGGGGTGGTGCGCCCGTCATGGCCGGCCTTGTGCCGGCCATCTCGATCGGTAGAGCACCGCGTCTCACATCATTGGGATCACCGGCACAAGGCCGGTGATGACAAGGTATGGAGGGAAACACGGGTCGTAAGCTACCCTAAGGATCTCTCACGCCCTGTTGAGCGTGGCCGCAAGCCGGGCTGCCGTGAGCGCCGCGTCCAGATCGGTGGCGATGAACTCGACGGGCGCCACCAGCTCCTTCCGGAAAGCCTCGGACAGGGCGGGGTGGAGCCGTGCGGAGCCGCCCACCAGGGCCACGGGCCGGGGGCCGAGACGCTTGATGAGGGCATTGGCGAGGCGGGCGAGCTCCTCGCCCGCTTCCGTCAGGATGTCGAGCGCGGTGCCGTCGCCAGCCTGGGCGGCTTCGCCCACGGCGCGGGCGAGCGAGCCGATCTTGCCGCGGTCGCCGCCGTAGACGAAGGAGCGCACGAGGTTCCAGTCGGTGCCGCCCAGCGCCCTGGCCAGGCAGGTGCCGAGAATCGTCGTCCAGCCGGCGCCGGGACTTTCCTCCTCGGCGCGCAGGATGGCCTTGAGGGCCTCGCGGGCGATCCAGAAGCCGGAGCCGCCATCGTCGATCAGGTTGCCGCGTCCGCCGACCCGGATGACCTCCTTGTCCTCGGACAGGTAATAGCCGATGGAGCCGGTACCGCTATAGATCAGGATGCCTTCGCCGAGCGCGAAATAGGACAGGTAGGCGATCCACATATCCTCGGCGACGAAGACCTTGTCGGAGGAGAGCTCGAAGGTTTCCGCCAACAGGGCCCGCATGGTCGCCTCCGCCGGCGTGTCGCGGGTGAGCCCCGTGATGCCGGCGATGATGCCCAGGGGCCTGCCCTGCCGCATGACGGCCTGAGCCATGTCGAGGACGATCTGACGGGCGCGCTCCTCGGCAGCGGCGGAGAAGAGGTGGCCGGTGAGGGGTGCGACGGAGCCCTGAGCGACGCATTGGCCGCGTGTATCCGCCAGCCGCCAGCGCGTGGCGGTGCCACCCGCGTCGATGCCAAGCCCCAGCCCCATGACTCTTCGCCTCTTGTTTCAGCCGACCGGCTGGCCCCTCGTGTCGCCCCTGCTAGGATGACGTGGAGAAATCTGCCAGGGCTTGGCGCAGATTGCCACCGTTTCGGTCGAGCGCCCCGCGTGCTTCCGCGACGCTGGCGCCCAGGGCGATGAGAACGGCGGTCTTCAGATCGCCGTCCGCCTGCCGGATCGCCTCGACGGCGGTGGCATCGCCGCAATCGGTGATCTGCGCGACCATGATCTCGCTGCGGCGGCGCAGCTTGGCATTGGTCGCACGCATGTTGACCATCAGGCCGCGATAAACCCGGTCGAGGCGCACCATGATCAGGGTCGAGAGCAGGTTGAGGATGATCTTCTGAGCCGTGCCGGCCTTCATGCGGGTGGAGCCGGCGATCACCTCCTCGCCGGTATCGGCGAGGATCGGGTGGGAGCAGGCCTCGAGGATGGGCGTGTCCGGGTTGTTGGAGATGCCGATCGTCTGCGCGCCGCGGGAGGCAGCTTCCTTGAGCGCCGCGATCGTGAAGGGCGTGTGGCCGCTCGCCGCGACGCCGATCACCACGTCGTCGGGGCCGATGGCGTTGCCGCGGATTCCGGCGATGCCTTCCTCGACCGAATCCTCGGCGTTCTCCACCGCCTGCATGATGGCGCCCGTGCCTCCGGCGATCAGATAGACCACCCTGTCATCGGGCCAGTTGAAGGTCGGCGGCAGTTCCGTTCCGTCCTGGACACCGATGCGGCCCGAGGTGCCGGCGCCCGCATAAACGAGCCGTCCGCCCCTGCGCAGGCGTTTGACCGCCTCTTCCGCCGCCGCCGCGATGGCCGGCAGCGATGGCCTGACGGCAGCCACCGCTGAGAGCTGCCCCTCATAGAAAGCCGAGAGCACGTCGAGGCTCGGCCAAGTATCGAGATCCTGGTAGCGGGTACTGAAATGTTCTGTCGCCATTATGCCAACTTTCTTCCAGACCAGTATAGGACCAGTGGATGGTCACAACAATGGTGCGCAGAGGGTTCCGGCGCGGGAAACGGCTAACTTCCTGTTGGCATCCTTAAAGCGGCTACCGTCGGTCGAACAACGCGATCACCTGCTCGCCCGTTGCACGGCGTAAGCCGAGGATCCCGCTGTCCTTGTGCCGGCTCGGATGAACCCGGTTGGTGAGCAGCGACCAGGCAAGACCACGTTCGAAATCGAGCCATAAACCGGTGCCCGTGAAGCCTGTATGACCGACCGTCTCGGGCGAGCAGGAATCGCCCCCGTGCCAGCCGAGATAGAAGCCCTCCCAGCCCACCGTCCGCTTCTCCGATTCCCGTATGCGGATAGCTCTGATGGACTCCGGCGAGAGGCCGGAGCCGTCGAGGAGCGAACGGGCGAAATCGAGCACGCCGTCGATGGTGCCGAACAGCCCCGCATGGCCCGAGGCGCCGCCCAGTGCGAAGGCGTTCTCGTCATGCACTTCTCCGCGGATCACGCGCCCGCGCCAGGTGTCCCTCTCGGTGGCTGCGCACAGCTTCGGATCGGGCCGGAAGGAGAACTTCTCGGGCAAAGGCTGGTCGATCAACGCTTGGCCCGTGATACGCTCGATCGCGATGCCGAGCAGCATGTAGTTGATGTCGGAATAGACCGGCGGTCCGGGCTGCCAGATGCGCTGCAGGATGAAGGCCCGCAGGGTGTCCGGATCCTGGCCGTAGGTATAGAGCGGCTCGACGGCGGGCAGATGCGTCTGGTGCGCCAGGCATTGACGGAACGTCAGGCGCCGCTCGGCGGCGTTCATATCGTATTGGCGCAGATCCGGCATGACCGTCACGAGAGGGTCGTCGAGCGCGATTCTGCCCGCTTCCACCAGCTGCAGAATGCGCGTCGTCGTGAAGATCACCTTGGTGAGCGAGGCGAGGTCGAACCATGTTTCCCGTGAAACATGGTCCTGCTCCGGCTCGACCTGCGCATAGCCTGCCCAGTGCACGGCACGCTCGCCATCGGCCGTGACGATGCCGAGCACGGCGCCCGGTATGTTGCCGTCCCGAACGGAGGTGGCGGCAGGCGCGAAGGCCTGCTCGATCAGTGTGGTCAATGCCATGGCAGGATCACGCGGCGCGGTGCAGTTCGCCGCCCGGCATGGGATGCGGCACACCCGTCGTGGTGGGAAGGCTTAAAGGAAGCCCGAGCGTGGAGCGCACGGCGAGATAGCCGAAGGCCTGTGCCTCCAGGAAGTCGCCGTCCCAACCCACCGCTTCGACCGGATCGACGGCCACCATCAGTTCCTCGTGCAGGCGCTTCATGAAATGGGCATTGCGTCGCCCGCCGCCGGTGACAAGCCAGCGCTGCGGCGCGCGCGGCACATGGCGCAGGGAGGCGATAACGGATTGGATGGTGAACTCCGCGAGCGTCGCAGCACCATCCGCATCGGACAGGGCCTCCACGCCCTTGGCGCGGGCATGGAAATCCTGGCGATCGAGGGATTTCGGAGCGGGACGATCGAAGAACGGATTGCTCATGAACTCCGCGACGAGCGTCGCGTCCGCCTTTCCGGAGGCGGCCAGCTGTCCGTTCTCGTCGAAGCTCAAGCCCCTGCGGCGCAGGACGAAATCGTCGAGCAGCGCGCTTGCCGGGCCTGTATCGAACGCAATCACCGTGTCGCCGTCGATATAGGTGACGTTCCCGACGCCGCCGAGATTGAGGATCATGACGGGCTGCGCAAGCTTGCTTGCCAGGGCACGGTGATAGAGCGGCACGAAGGGCGCGCCTTCGCCGCCCGAGGCCACATCCGCATGGCGGAAGCGGTAGACCGTGTCGATGCCGAGCGCTGATGCCACCCTTTCGCCGAGGCCGAGCTGGCGCGTATACCGCACCTCCGGCCGGTGATAGACCGTCTGGCCGTGGAAGCCGATCAGGCTCACGTCACGGGCGGGAATGCCGGTTTCGGTCATGAAGCGCCGGATGGCGTCGATATGGGCATCCGTCACCGCCTGCTCGAGATCCTGAAGCGGTTCGCTTTGCGCCCGCGCCGGCTCGGCGATGAGCGCCTGGAGGGTCTTTCTCAGATCCTCCGGATAGGAGAAGGTTCGCCCCGGTCCTGGCCTCACGACGGTGTTGCCGTCGGTCTCCACGATGGAGACGTCGATGCCATCCATGGACGTGCCGCTGATGACGCCGATGGCTTTGACGAGGGGGCGTTGCGACATGGGCTGCTCCGGGGTGGTCTGATTTCGCGGCAAACCATAGCACAGGCGCCGGACCGGTCTAGAGTGGTATGAGATTGGACCATGACAGGTTCTCGGTGATGGCCTATAAATCCCTGCGGCTTCCAAGGGAGACATAACGACAATGGTCAGGTCAGCACTGCGCACCGTTCTGGGTGCAGGTTTCATGGCGGCGGCGATGGCCTCCGCCTCGGCTCAGGTTCTGGAGGTCGGAGCGGACAACAGCCCCACGGGCCTCGATCCGCATCTCATCACTGCCTTCCCGAGCTTCATGGTGGTGAACGGCAACATCTACGAGGGCCTCACGGCCATCGACAAGGACCTGAAGATCATCCCGGGCCTCGCCGAATCCTGGACCGTCGCGCCCGATGGTAAGACCTATACCTTCAAGCTGCGCTCGGGTGTGAAATTCCATGACGGTTCGGCCATGGAAGCCGAGGATGTGGTGTCCACGATCAAGCGCGTGCTGAGCAAGGACATCGCGTCGCCTCTGGCCAGCCGCCTCTCGGCCGTCGACAGCGCCAACGCGGTCGATGCCACGACCGTGGAGCTGAAGCTCAAGGAGCCTTCCGCAGCGCTCCTGAGCTCGCTTGCCACCATCGCCGTCGTGCCGAGCGCCATGGAGGCGAACAAGGACGCCCTGCAGAAGGCGCCGGTCGGCACCGGCCCGTTCAAGTTCCAGGAATGGCAGCCGAACGGCTTCATCCTTCTGACCAAGAACGACGCCTATTGGGACAAGGGCATGCCGAAGCTCGCAGGCCTCAAGTTCAACATCGTGCCGGAATCGGCCACCCGCCAGGTGGGCTTAAGCAACGGGCAATATGCGCTCCTGCCCAACATTGATGCGGCCACGGCGCTCCAGCTCAAGGGCAAGCCGAACGTGAAGCTCTCCGAGACCATGGATCTCGCCTATACGCTCATCGGCATGAACGTCTCGAAGCCGCCCTTCGACAATCCGAAGGTGCGCGAGGCGGTGAACTACGCCATCAACCGCCAGGAGATCGTCGACGCGGCGCTCTTCGGCGCGGGCGTGCCCGGCGGCCCGCTGTCGCCGGCCCTCAAGTCCTGGGCGCTCGATGTGAACCGGTTCGCCTGCTACACGCCCGATCCTTCCAAGGCGCAGGCGCTGCTGAAGGAAGCGGGGGTGGCCACGCCGGTTGCTGTCACCATGAAGGTCCTGCCGCGTCAGGACGTGAAGGACATCGCCCAGGTGGTGCAGGAGCAGCTGAACAAGGCCGGGTTCAAGGTCGAGCTCATCAACCAGGAGCAGGGCCAGTTCATCCAGGATTGGCGCAACAGCAACTTCGACCTGTTCGCCTCGATCAATGCCGGCAATCCTGATCCGGACGATTATTTCTACCGCACCTTCCGCACGGGCGGTTCGACCAACGTGTTCAAGTATTCGGATGCGGAGATCGACGGACTGCTCGACCAGGCCCGCACCTTGCAGGATCAGGCGGCGCGTAAAGCAGCCTATGACAAGGTGCAGCAGAAGCTCGCCTGCTCCGGCCCGGTGGCGCATCTGACCTACGGCACCCTTTTCTCGGCCATGAACAGCAAGCTGCAGGGCTTCGACACGATGCCGAACCGCTCGCTCCTGACCCTGCGCAACGCGTCCTACTGAACACCTCCCGTCATCCCGGCGCCGTCTTCGTGCGGTGCCGGGATCTTTGTTGAAAAGAGCTTGCCCGTATGAACCGCGTCCTGCTCGCACGCCTCATCGATCTCATCATCGTCCTCTTCGGCGTGTCGATCATCGTGTTCCTGATGATCCGGATGATCCCCGGCGATGCGGTGGCGATCATGCTCGGGGCAAACACCGAGATCACGCCCGAGCGCATGGCCGAACTCAACCGCCGCGTCGGCCTCGACCGTCCCATCGTCGAGCAGTATCTGGCCTGGGCCGGCTCGGCCCTTCGCGGCGACTTCGGCACGTCCCTCTGGACGGGCCGGCCGGTCTCGACCGAAATCCTTCTGCATCTGTGGCCGACCCTGGAGCTCACGTTCCTCTCGCTCGTCATCGGTGCGGTGTTGGCCGTGCCTGTCGGCTGCCTGATGGCGCAGACCCGTGGCGGTGCAGCCGATGTGGCCATGCGTGTCACGGCCATCGCGGGTCTGACGATCCCGTCCTTCTGGCTCGGGATCGTGCTGATCCTGCTTCTCTCCAACTGGGCGCCGGGCTTCGCCTCGCTCGGCTATGTGCCGTTCTCGGAGGATCCTACCGGCAATCTTCAGCGCATGGTGCTGCCCGCCTTCGCCCTGGCGCTGCCGATCCTCGCCAATCTCTCGCGTCTCGTGCGCTCGGCCATGCTCGACGCACTGGGGCAGGATTACGTCCGCACGGCCCGCGCCAAGGGCCTTCCGGAGCGGCGCGTCGTCTACAAGCATGCCCTGCGCAATGCGCTGATCCCGTTCCTCACCAGCGTCGGCATCATGACCGGCTACCTGCTCGGTGGCGCCATTGTGGTGGAACAGGTCTTCGCCATTCCGGGCCTCGGCCGCCTGATCCTGGGCGCCATCGCCGAGCGCAACTATCCGCTGATCCAGGCCACGATCCTGGTGGTGACGGCGGGCTTCGTGTTCGTGAACTTCCTGGTCGACTTCCTCTACATCATCGTCGATCCCCGCGTGAGGGCCTGAACCGTGTCGCGTCTGGCCAAGAACAAGCTCCTGACCTTCGCCCTCATGCTGGTGGCGATCCAGCTCGTCCTTGCCATCGGGGCGCCGCTCTTCGCGCCCTATGATCCCATGGCGCAGAGCGTCGTGCGGCGCCTGCGCGCGCCATCCTGGCTGAACTGGTTCGGCACCGACCAACTGGGCCGGGACGTGCTGACGCGCATCCTCTACGGCTATCGCACGTCGCTCATCGCCTGCCTGCTCGCCGTGGGCATCGCGCTTCTCGCCGGCGGCGCGCTCGGTCTCGTCGCGGCCTATTACCGTGGTTGGCTCGACCGCATCATCATGCGCGTCATGGACGTGCTCTTCGCCTTCCCGGTGATGCTGCTCGCCATCGGCATCATCGCCGTCCTGGGGCCGCATACCTACAGCGCGGCTGCCGCCATCGCGGTCGTCTACACGCCGATCTTCGCGCGCCTCCTGCGCGGCCCGGCGCTCGTCCTGTGCGAGAGCGAGTACGTGGCGGGCGCGAAGGCTATCGGGGCTTCCGATGCCCGCATCATCTTCCTGCACATCCTGCCGAACCTCGCCTCCGTCATCCTGGTCCAGACGAGCCTCCTGCTCTCAGCCGCTATCCTGGTCGAAGCCTCGCTGTCGTTCCTCGGCCTCGGCACGCAGCCGCCGACGCCGTCGCTCGGCCTGATGCTGTCGGAGGGGCGCAACTTCCTCATGCTCTCACCCTGGAGCGCAATCTTCGCGGGCTTTGCCATCCTGTTCCTGTCCTTCGGATTCAATCTCCTAGGGGATGCTCTGCGCGACACCCTCGATCCGCGCCTTCGAGGGCAGCCGTGATCGTGCGCTCTGCTAAACAGGAGGATATCCCGGCTTTGGCGATGATCGCGGAACGCTCTTATCGGGCGGCCTTTGCGGGCATTCTGGAGCAGGATGTGCTTATGGGCCGAGACGCCGCTTATTTTGCGGAGCGCTTCACCGGCGCGTGGGAGCGCATGCTGGTCGTGCAATCCGGCGAGGCGCAGTGCGGATTCCTGCTCATGAACAATGGGCATATCGACATGCTGTTCATGGATCCGGATGCGAACGGCAGAGGCGGCGGTGCGCATCTCCTGCGGGAGGCGGAGGTGCGTGGCGCGAAGAGTCTGGAGTGCTTCCGCGACAATCACGGCGCACGCCGCTTCTACGAGCGTCATGGATGGCGTCTCACGCGGGAATATGAGCGCGAGTTTGCGGGGCGCAATCGGAGCTTTGTCTTTTACGAAAAAGAGTGACTTTACCGGTAATCGATCCTATTCCGCCGTCATCACCAGCCTTGTGCCGGCCATGACATAGGAGGAGGACGAAACGCGCGTCTAAAGCGATATGACCCGCCCCGTCCGTACCGCCTCGTCGGCGGCGAGCACGATGCGCAGGGAGCGGACCGCATCGTTCATGTGGTCCGTCAGATCCATATCCTCCTGGATCGCCCGCAGGAGGAAACGCTGCTCCCGCTCGCAGAGGGCGTCGTGGTCCGGCTCGTCCGTGGTGCCGATGCGCTCGTCCGCCTTCGCGAAGGTGCCGTCTTCCGTCAGGGCTGCGTGGTGGAGCAGGATCTGGTTGGTCTTGGTATGGGCGTTGATGTCGTCGGAGCGGATGTCGCCAACGGTCTCGGCCATGACGATGCTCACGCTTCCGTTCGGGCCGATCACGTCTTTCACGAAATAGGCCGTTTCGCTCATCATCGGGCCCCATCCAGCCTCGTACCAGCCGACGGAGCCGTCGTCGAAGGTCACGTGGAGATGCCCGTAATTGTACATGCCGGCCGGCATGTCCTCGGTCAGCCGCGTTCCGACGCCATGGACCTGCACGGGCTTCGCCTTCGTGATCTGGCACATGACGTCCACGTAATGCACGCCGCAATCCACGATGGGGGAGAGGGATTGCAGCAGGCGCTTGTGCGCCTCCCAGGCCGCTCCGCTCGATTGCTGATTGAGATTCATGCGAAAGACGTGGGGTGTACCGAGCGTTCTGGCGATCTCGATGAATCGGATCCAGGAGGGGTGATGGCGGAGGATATAGCCGATGACGAGCTTGCGCTTGGTCCGGATCGCTGTCTCGACCACGCGCTCGGCATCCCTCACCGTATCGGCGAGCGGCTTCTCCACGAAGACATGCGCGCCCGCCTCCATGGCCCGGATGGCATAGGGAGCGTGCGTGTCGGACCAGGTGTTGATCGACACCACGTCCGGCTTCACGGCCTCAAGGGCCTCCTCGAAATCGGAAAAGCGCGGCGCATCCTGCAGGGCGGCCGGAAGATTCATGCTGTCGATGTTGCGCGTGCAGAGCCCTGCGATCTCGTAACCATCGATCCGGCTATAGGCGAGGGCATGGGACAGTCCCATGTTGCCGAGCCCGACCACCAGAACCCTTTGTGCGCTCATCGAACGATCCTGTTCAGTTGCTGTCCCCGCCGATCCAGGTCTGCCGCACCTGCAGGCTCTCGTCGAGGAGAACGAGGTCGGCACGATAGCCCGGTGCGATCCGGCCCAACTCATGATCGAGGCGCAGGAACCGGGCCGGGATCAGCGAGGCCATCCGCAGCACGTCGGCCAAGCCTAGACCCAGGCGTTGCACGCTGTTGCGCACGGCGCTCGCCATGTCGAGATCGGACCCGGCGAGCGTTCCGTCCGCCGTGGTGAGCCTGCCATCCTGGCGATAGATCGTGCGGCCGTGAAGCTCGAAGTTGGTCAGATCCGTGCCGGTCACTGCCATGGCGTCGGTGACGAGCATCATCCGCTCCGTGCCCTTGGCTGCGATGGCGACCCGTAAAGCGGCGTCGCTCACGTGATGCCCGTCGACGATGAGGCCGCACCAGGTGTCGTGGCTGTCGAGTGCGGCACCGACAGGACCTGGATCGCGCCCAGCCATGGGCGGCATCGCATTGTAAAGGTGCGTGAAGCCGCGCAGGCCGTGACGGGCGGCCTCCATGATGGTGTCATAGTCGCCCGCCGTGTGGCCGGCGCAGATCAGCACACCTGCTTCCGCTAGACGCGCGATCGCCTTCATGCCGTTGCGCTCGGGTGCCAGGGTCACGAGGGTGCGGCCCTCGGTGAGGGAGGTCATGATCGCGATGTCCTCCTCCTCCATCGGGCGCATGAAGGCCGGATTGTGCACGCCCTTGCGCTCGGGGCTGATGAAGGGGCCTTCGAGGTGGATGCCGAGAACGCCGGGGATGCGAGCGTCCAACGCCGCGCGCATGGCCTCCACGGCCTCGGCCATGTTTTCGCGGGTATCGGTAATGAAGGTCGGCAGAAGCCCGGTGGTGCCGTAGGGGCGGTGAGCCTCCGCAATGGTCCTGATGCCGTCGACCGTGCGCACGTCGTTGTAGAGGATGCCGCCGCCGCCGTTGACCTGCACGTCGATGAAGCCTGGGGCCAGCAGGCCCTCGATCCGGCGGTGCTCTATGCCGGTGCCGAGATCCTGCTCGTGAGGCAGACCGAGGATGCGGCCGTTCCCGATGACGACGGCGCGGCCGTCGAGCATGTGCGCGCCGTCGAAGACGCGGGCTCCCACGAGGGCAATGGACATCAGACGGTCTCCGTCACCTTGCGCAGACGCGGCGGGTTGTCGGGATTGCGGCCGCGTGCCAAGGCAATGGCGTTCACGAGAGGGTAGAAGCTCTGGATGAGAGCGATGGGGGCGAGATAGGGATGCGCGTCCTCGATCCCCGGCAGCGTGACACTGGCAGGACCTTCGGCCGCACCGGCGACGATCACGGGAACGCCCTGTTCGTTCAGCTTCGTCACCAGATCGTTGACGCCGCTTAAGGTCTCATCCTGCTGGCTGAGAACCAGGATCGGGAAGTGATCGCCCGCAAGGGTCCAGGGACCGTGCATCAGCTCGGCGGCACTCATCGCCTCCGCGTGTACGCCCGACGTTTCCTTGAGCTTGAGCGCGGCCTCCTGCGCGACGGCAAAGCCCACGCCGCGTCCGACGACGAACAGGTTGTCCGCTTCGGACAGCACGGGCAGCGCAGCCGACCAGTCGGTCGCGGACGCCTTGGCGAGCACGTCCGGCAAGGTGTCGAGGGCCTCGAGCAGCTCCCGGTCCTGCGACCAGTGCGCCACGAGCTGCAGGCCTGCCGCGAGCGCCGCGATGAAGGATTTCGTGGCCGCCACGCTTTTCTCTGGGCCCGCATGAAGCGGCAGCACGACCTCGCAGGTGGACGCGAGCGGCGAGGAGGTGTCGTTCACGAGCGCCACCGTCAGCGCTCCGTCGTCGCGCCCGGCTTGGGCGAGGTTGAGGATGTCTGGGCTGCGGCCCGATTGGGAGACGGCGAGGAACAGGGCGTCCCGCATGCGCGGACGCGCCTCATAGACGGAGGTGACCGATGGACCGACCGACGCCGTCACGAGCCCGGAATGGATCTCGAGCAGATATTTGACGAAGGTCGCCGCGTTGTCCGAGCTGCCGCGCGCGCAGGTCACGGCGAAAGGGGGCGGCGAGCCCCGTAGGCGCTCGCCGAGGTCTCGGCACAGGGGCGCGTTGCTCTTAAGCAGGTGCGCGACGACCTGCGGCGCTTCCTGCGCCTCGCGCAGCATAGCCGTCAGAGCAGGAGCATTGGTGTCAGGCATCATCATTGTGCATCCGTTCGGGCGGGCTGATGGTCAGCTCGGCCACGAAATCATAGGCATCGCCCCGGTAATAGGACGAGGTGAACTCGACGACCTCGCCTGTCGCGGTGAACGAGCGTCGTTCGATGTAGAGCGCGGGACTTTGAGGCGGAACGCTGAGCAGCGAGGCCTGTTCCTCGTTCAGCAAAACCGCGTGCAGCCGCTGCAGGGCGCGGGTGGGCATGAAACCCTGCTCGTGCAGCACCGCATAGAGCGATTGCTTGACGAGGGACGGATCGGGCAGAACCTTCGAGGGAACGACCGCATTCTCGATCGCCATGGGAATGCCGTTGGCGAGGCGCAGGCGGTTGACCCGGCTCACCAGATCGCCTGGTGAGAGACCGAGCGCCATCAGCTCGTCCGTGGAGGCCGGTCCCGTCGAACGGCTCAGCATCACGGCCGAGGATTTCAGGCCCCGGGCCGACATGTCGTCGGTAAAGCTCGACAGGCGCGAGAGGGGTTGTTCGAGGCGCATCTGCGGGGCGATGAAGGTGCCCGAACCCCAGCGTTGGACGAGCACACCCTTCTGCACCAGCCCCGTGATCGCCTTGCGCACGGTGACGCGCGATATGCCGAGCTGCTTGGCCAGATCCCGCTCGCCCGGAAGCGCGGCATCGGCCTTGAGCGCGCCCTTGCGGACGGCTTCCTCGATCGATTGCTGAAGCTGCAGATAGAGCGGTGTCGGATTGCCCTCATCCAGAGGCACGAAGGTGAGCTGATCGCCGGATGGTTCGCTCATGGCCGTCTCTCCTGGACGGCCATGCGGGCGAGGAGAATGGCACCGTCGAGCGCATCGGCCATGGGAGCCCTGATGGTCCGCTGAACGGGCGGCGACAGCCAGGGACGCAGCGGCTCCGCCAACCCGCCGAAGAGACAGATCGCCGGTGCGCCGAGATCGAGCAGGCGCGAGCCGATCGCGCTGAGCCCGGCAGCGGCATCCTCGATGATGGCGATGCCGAGAGGATCCCGCCTCTCGGCATGCTGCAGGACAAGCGGCGCATAGCGACCGTAATCAGCCGGGCGGGCCTTGCCGACCCAATCCACCAGAACCTCGAGATCGTTGTTGAACTCGGCCAGAACCGCATCCGAGAGAGGCGTCGATGCCGCGCGGCCGTCATGAGCCCAGATGCAGCGGCGAAGCAATTCGCGCCCGATGGCAGCGCCGCTGCCTTCATCCGAAATCTCGTAGCCCCAGCCGCCGACATAATGACATCGGCCGCTGGTGCCGCCATAGCCGCAGGAGCCTGTGCCGACGATCAGGATGGCGCCATCGCCTCCGTTGAAGGCGCCGAGCCAAGCGGTATGCGCGTCCGTCTCGATCTCGAAGGACGCGAAGGGATGGGCGCGCGACAGAAGGCGCTCGACGGCGCTGGTCTGGCCTGCGCCGGCGGCTCCCATGCCGGCATGAATCCGCTTGAGGTCGCCCTCCGGGATCCCCGCCTGCGCAAGAGCTTCGCGGCAGGCCGTCAGGATCGAGTTCCAGACCAGATCCGGATCGAGGCGGAGGTTGGAGGGGCCGCCCGCTCCTTCGCCCAAGAGCGTTCCTTGAGCATCGCGCAGGCGCGCCCGGCACTTGGTGCCGCCGCCGTCGATGCCAAGGAACAGAAGGTCGGTCATGGAGAATGGATCTCGAAGTGATCTTACGGACAGGCACCATGCCACTTAATGTCCAGTTCGGGAAGAGGCGCCCGCGTGGAATACCCAGACGCTTTGTCCACAGGACCAGATAGCTTCGTCGGCAAGGGCGCCAAGGTGGCAAAAGGGGAGCCGGCAAAATGAGGGAGAGGGCTTCAAAGAAGAGTTGTCTTTGAATTGCCCCGATACCAATATGAGGTCACTTGTCCGAAAAGCTTTCCGGTGGAACAGTCGCGCTGGCCCGCCGGAAAGCGCAGAATGCAATAAAACCGGCACGGGACAATCAGAGGGACATATAATCCGGGGCGCTTCCAGGTGCCTCGACCACGGAGGATGAAGACGATGACGAAACCCCATCCGAAAGCGTTCCTGCGCCGTGCAGGACAGCTGCTTGCGACTGCTTCGGTGGCCGCCGCAGCTCTTGCTTTCGCCAATGCCGCCTCGGCCCAGACACTCACCATCGAGAGCTGGCGCAATGACGATGCGGATGTCTGGAACACCAAGATCATTCCGGCTTTCAACAAGAAGCACCCCAACATCAAGGTGCAGTTCAAGGCCGACCCGCCGACCGAGTACAACGCCGCCCTCAACGCGCGCCTCGCCGGCGGCACGGCCGGCGACCTCATCACCTGCCGTCCCTTCGATGCCTCCCTCGATCTGTTCAAGAAGGGCAACCTGACCTCCGTCAACGACGTGAAGGGCATTGAAAATTTCTCGGACGTGGCCAAGAGCGCCTGGTCCACGGACGACGGCAAGACCACCTTCTGCATGCCGATGGCCTCGGTGATCCACGGCTTCGTCTACAACAAGGAGATCTTCGACGAGCTGAAGCTCACGCCGCCGAAGACCATGGCTGAGTTCCACGCGGTGCTGGACAAAATCAAGGCCGACGGCAAGTACACGCCGATCGCCATGGGCACGGCCGACCAGTGGGAGGCCGCCACCATGGGCTTCCAGAACATCGGTGTGAACTACTGGAAGGGCGAAGAGGGCCGCAAGGCGCTCATCGAGGGCAAGCAGAAATTCACCGATCCGGCCTATGTGGACGTGTTCAAGGAACTGGCGAGCTGGGCGCCCTACATGGGCGACGGCTACAAGTCCCAGAAATATCCCGACACGCAGAACCTGTTCACCCTCGGTCGCGCGGCGATCTACCCGGCCGGCTCCTGGGACGTGCCGATCTTCCGCAAGCAGGCTGATTTCGAGTTCGACGCCTTCGCGCCGCCCGTGGTGAAGGCCGGCGATAAGTGCTTCATCAGCGACCACACGGACATTGCGGTCGGCATCAATGCCAAGTCGAAGAATGTCGAGGCGGCCAAGACCTTCCTGTCCTGGGTGGCCTCGCCCGAATTCGCCGAGATCTACGCCAACGAGCTGCCGGGCTTCTTCCCGCTCTCCAATGCGAAGGTCGAGGTGAAGGATCCGGTGGCGGCCAAGTTCGTCGGCTGGCGCGGCACCTGCGAAAGCTCGATCCGCAACTCCTACCAGATCCTGTCCCGCGGCACGCCCAATCTCGAGAACGAGCTCTGGAACGTGAGCGCCCAGGTGATGAACGGCAGCATGAAGCCGGAAGAGGCGGCCAAGAAAGCCGAGGACGGCCTCGCCAGCTGGTACGAGCCGCACAAGAAGTAAGCGCTAAAAGCAATGAGACGGGCCGCTCATCGGAAGCGGCCCGTGCTCCTGTTCTCCTTCGGCCTGGAGCAGCATGACGGATCTTACGGCATCACAGATTCATTCGGCCGACGCGGTGCCCGCCCGCTCGCGCTTTCCTGTCCATATCGCGGTGTTCCTGGCTCCCGCCCTGGCCATTTACACCCTGTTCTCGATCTATCCGCTGATCGACACGATTCGCCTGAGCCTCTATACGGGCGACGAGACGGGAGCGCGCAGCTTCGTCGGTCTTCAGAATTTCCAGACGCTCCTGAGCGACTCCAACTGGTCGGGCCAGTTCTGGAACGCGTTCCGCAACAATCTGATCTTCTTCCTAATTCACATGGTGGTACAGAACGGCATCGGCCTGGGGCTCGCCATGCTGCTCAGCCTGCCGAGGCTCACTGGCGGCAGCGTCTACCGCACGCTCATCTTCCTGCCAACCATGCTCTCCGTGGTCATCATCGGCTTCATCTGGCAGCTCATCCTCAATCCGCTCTGGGGCATTGCGCCGAGCCTCCTGAAGGCCGTGGGCCTGGGGAGCCTGTTCGGGCCCTGGCTCGGCCAGGAATCGACCGCCCTGCTGACGGTCTCCCTCATCTCGGTCTGGCAGTTCGTCGGCATTCCCATGATGCTGATCTATGCGGCGCTCCTGAACATTCCCGACGATCTGCTCGATGCCGCCACCGTCGACGGGGCAGGCCCTTTCAGCGTGTTCTGGTTCGTGCGCCTGCCTCTGATCCTGCCGACGCTCGGCGTCGTATCGATCCTGACCTTCGTGGCCAATTTCAATGCCTTCGACCTGATCTATGCGATCAAGGGCGCGCTGGCAGGCCCGAACTTCTCCACCGACATTCTCGGCACCTTCTTCTACCGCACCTTCTTCGGGTTCCAGCTCCAGGTCGGCAGCCCGACCATGGGTGCGGCGGTGGCGACCGCCATGCTGATCATCATCCTGCTGGGCGTGCTGATCTATCTCTTCGGCGTGCAGCGGCGGCTGCAGCGGCATACCTTCTGAGGACGCCATGGGAACAACCGTTAGACCGGGCCGAATCGCCGTTCACATCGCGCTCGTCCTCTACACGATCCTGGCGCTCGGCCCGATCCTGCTCATCCTGATCAATGCCTTCAAGACCCGGCGGGCGATCTTCGCCGATCCGCTCGGCCTTCCCAACGGCCAGACATGGACGACCATCGGATTCGACCGAGTCTTCGCCAATTCAGATTTCGGGCTGTATTTCTTCAATAGCCTGACCGTGACGGTGGTCTCCCTCGTGCTGATCGTCCTCATCGGCGCGATGGCCGCCTGGGCCCTGACCGAGTACAAATTCCCCGGCAATACGCTCATCGGCCTTTATCTCGCCATCGGCATCATGGTGCCGATCCGCCTCGGCAGCGTCAGCATCCTGCGCATGATGGTGGAGCTGAATCTCGTCAACACGCTCACCGCGCTCATCCTGGTTTACGTGGCCCAGGGGCTGCCGCTCGCGATCCTCATCCTTGGCGAGTTCATCCAGCAGATCCCCAAGGATCTGCGCGATGCCGCCCGCTGCGACGGGGTGAGCGAATACAGGATCTTTGCCAGCATCATCCTGCCCCTGATCAGCCCGGCCATCGCGACCGTCGCCGTGTTCACCATGGTGCCGGTCTGGAACGATCTCTGGTTCCCGCTGATCTTGGCCCCCGGCGACGGCAAGCAGACGATCACCCTCGGCGTGCAGCAGTTCATCGGACAGTACGTGACCGACTGGAACGCGGTGCTCGCCTCGCTGACGCTGGCGATCGCGCCCGTTCTCGTCCTCTACCTTCTGTTCTCGCGCTATCTCGTGCGCGGCCTGACCGCCGGCGCCGTGAAGTGAGGTTTCATGCTTGGAATTGACCGCAATGGCTGACGTTTCCCTGCACGGTGTTGCCAAATCCTTCGGGGCGACGGAGATCCTGCGCGACATCAATCTCTCCGTCGAGGACGGAGAATTCGTCGTCTTCGTCGGCCCGTCCGGCTGCGGCAAGTCCACCCTGCTTCGCATCATCGCCGGACTGGAGACCGTGAGCGGCGGCGAGATCAGGATCGGCAGCCGGCGGGTGAACGAGCTGCCGCCGGCGGATCGCAAGATCGCCATGGTGTTCCAGTCCTACGCGCTCTACCCGCACATGAACGTCTACAAGAACATGGCCTTCGGGTTGAAATTCGCCAAGACGAACAAGGCGGAGGTGGACCGCCGGGTGCGGCAGGCGGCGGAAATCCTGAAGCTCACCCCGCTTCTCGACCGCAAGCCGCGGGAACTGTCGGGCGGACAGCGGCAGCGCGTGGCCATCGGCCGGGCCATCGTGCGCAACCCCAGCGTCTTTCTCTTCGACGAGCCGCTCTCGAACCTCGATGCGGCGCTTCGCGTCAACACGCGCCTCGAGATCGCCAAGCTCCACCGGGATCTCGGTGCGACCATGATCTACGTCACCCACGATCAGGTCGAGGCGATGACGCTCGCGTCCAAGATCGTGGTGATGAACCACGGCCGGATCGAGCAGGTGGGGGCACCGCTGGAGCTCTATCGCCATCCCCGCAACCTGTTTGTCGCCGGCTTCATCGGTTCTCCACGGATGAACTTCATCAAGGGGCAGGTTCTGCGTCTCGAAGGCAGCAACGCCACTATCGGCTTTGCCGGTACGGAAGCCATCGTGAATGTAAGGTCAGGTAGTCTCGCGGCAGGTGACCCCGTGACGGTCGGTATCAGGCCCGAGCACATGGAGGAGGGCGGCGCCGAGGCCACCTCCCTGCGCGGCACCATCGACGCCGTCGAGCAACTGGGCGAGTCGAGCTACGTCTATATGCGGCTCGCGAGCGGCGACGACGTGATCGTCCGCGCTCCCGGGGAGACCGATGCGACGCCCGGTGGTTCCTACACGGCCCATGTGCCGCCCCGGGCGCTCCATGTCTTCGATGCGGCGGGTGTTTCGGTGCTGGCGGGGCGGGGTGAGGAGTCTGATGGGTAAGCCACTCCTCTGACGTCATGGCCGGCCTTGTGCCGGCCATCCCGATACGGTGAAGCGCGGCGCCTCAAACAGTCGGGATCACCGGCACATGGCCGGTGATGACGTGCATGTGTCATAATCGCTGCATCAAATGCCTAGACACGATCCTGTTATGAATCTGAGACAGCCGCCGCGATCCTGGGCGCGAGGGCGCTGTTGAGGATGTCCGCAGGGAGCCCCAATGCTACAACCCTGCCATCTGCCACGAAGGCCATCTGGTCGGCCACATCCGCCACATCCTCGGGCGTGTGGATCGTCATGAGAACGGTGACAGGGCGGTTGCGCCGCAATGCGTCGACGAGCAGGATCATGTCGCGGCGCAAGGTGGGATCGAGGCTGCTGAAGGGCTCGTCGAGGAGGATGAGGGGACGGCCTGAGATCAGCGCACGGGCCAGTGCCACGCGCTGACGCTGCCCGCCCGACATCGTGCCCGGCTTACGCTCGTCGAAGCCTTCGAGGCCGACCGAGTCCAGCATCTCGCCCACGAGACGCTTTTCGTCTGCGCTCAACCGCAGGGACGGGCGCAGGCCGAGCGCCACGTTCTGCGCCGCGCTCAAATGCGGAAACAGGTTGTGATCCTGGAACACGATGGCGGCCGGGCGCTTGGCCGGCTCGAGCGGCAGGAGGTCCTGTCCGTTGAAGGTCAGCGTTCCGCTTTCAGGCCGTTCGAAGCCGGCGATCATATGGAGCAGGGTGGTCTTGCCGCCGCCGGACGGGCCGATGACGGCGCACAGGTTTCCCGCCGGCACGGACAGCGAATAATCAGCCGTGAAGTCGGGCCAGGTCAGGCGGCAGTTATCAATCACCAGCATGGGACAGACGACCTGAGGCGTGAGCGAGGAAAACGGCGAAGAGAACGATGACGAGGCCGATGCTCGCCGCTTCGTCGAGCCGGTAGGCGCCGAGGCGCTCGTAGAGAAGATAGGGCAGGGTGACCAGCTCCGTGCCGCCGAAAAGCGCGATGATGCCGAAATCGCCGAAGGACAGAGCCATGGCGAGGGCGAAGCCCGCCGCAAGCGGCCGCTTGAGAACCGGCCAATCCATGATGGTGAGCTTCGACCACCCGGTGATCCCGAGGGATGCCGCGACGCGGCCGTAGCGCTCCTCCGCGGTGAGGAGATGGGGCGCCACATAGCGATAAGCGAAGGGCACGGCGGCCAATCCGTTGATGAGCGGCAGCAGGATGAGACCCGCCGTCGAGGGATCGCCAAGGCGCTGGATCAGCAGGAACAGGCCTGCCGTCAGCGCGAAGGGCGGCACGGCGAGCAGCGCATCGGGCAGGAGATCGTAGAAGGCGGCGATACGCGGAGAGCGCAGAACGATGCGCCGCCGCCGCGCCGCAGAGGCTAGGGCAAGGGCCAGGAGGCATGCCAGGATGGCGGCTGCGGTCGCAATCGCCAGGCTTGTGACGAAGGCCTGGAGAAGATCCGCGTCGATCACGTCGAGCATGCTGCGAAACCCCGTCAGGATGCTGAAGGTGAGCGGCGCGATGAAGAGGGCGCTGAGGGCGAGCACCACGGCGTCGAGGAGCTTCAGGGCCTTGGTCTTCGCGTCGGGACGATGAACGAGGCTGCGGATCGTGTGACCCACCGGCGGACGCGTGAACGCCCAATGGAGCAGAGCCGTCATCGACAGGCAAATGGCGAGCTGGATCAGGGCGAGCCAGGCGACGCGGCCGAAATCGAGATCGATCTTGAGGGCTTCGAAGATCGCCACTTCCAGGATGGATCTGCTCGGTCCCCCGCCGAGCGCCAGCACGATGGCAAAGCTCTTGAAGCACATCAGGAAGATGAGGCCGGCGACCCCGGGCGTTTCCGCGCGCAGCACCGGCCAGTCGAGATGACGGAAGATCTGGAAGGGCGTGAAGCCGAAAGCAGTGGCGAGACGCCAATGCTCGGCCGGCACCTGGTTCAATCCGTCGAGCGTGATCCGCGCCACGAAAGGTCCGTTGAGGAATACGTGAGCGATGAGGATGCCGGGATAGCCGAAGATGCTGAAGCTGCCGTTCCAACCCAAAAGCGCGAGCCCTTCGGCGAGCCACCCGCTCCGGCCATAGACGGCGAAGACCGCGAAGACCGCCACGATGGTCGGCATCACCATCGTCGAACCGAGGATCGCCAGAACGATGTCGCGACCGGGAAAGCTGCGGCGCGCGAGGGCAAGCGCCAGGCCGATGCCAAGCGCGAGGGACAGCACGGTCGAAAGCGTCGCCTGGATCACCGAGAAGGCGAGCACGCGCCAGAGATAGGGACCGATGGAGAGAAGCGTCGGTGTCCCTCCATCGAAGGTCGCAAGAGCGATGAAGCCGCCCGCAACCAACCCTAAGATGGCGAAGGCCACCAGGCTTCCAGGGTGAGGCAGCTTCAGCGTCATGACGGGCTATCAGCGGGCCGTGGCGTTGAGCCAGGCATCGGTGAAGGTGCGGCGGTTCTGCTGCACCTCTTCAGGTGTGAAGAGCAGCGCCTGGCTCGGCTCGATCATGCCCTTGAGGGCGTCCGGCGTGCCGGAAGGCGGGTTCTTTGCCGGGTACATCCAGTTGGTTTCAGGGATGGCCGACTGGAACGGCTCGCTGAGGACGAAGGCCATGAACCTCTTGGCGAGGTCTGGCTGCTTCGTCGTGCGGGTCATGGCGGCCAGTTCCACGTGGAGGTAATGGCCTTCCGTGAAAGCGGCCGCCTTGTAGTTGTCCTTCTTCTCCGCGACGATGTGATAGGCCGGGGACGTGGTGTAGGACATCACCATGTCGGCCTCGCCCTTCAGGAAGAGACCGTAGGCTTCGGACCAGCCCTTGGTGAAGGTCACGATGCGGGGCTTGAGCTTGCCCCAGGCCTCGCCGGCCTTGTCGCCATAGACTTTCTGCATCCACAGCAGCAGGCCGAGGCCCGGCGCGCTGGTGCGGGGATCCTGCAGGACCACCTTCGGGCCGTTGGGATTGTCGACGAGCTCCTTCAGGCTCTTGGGCGGATTGGCGAGCTTGTTGGCGTCGTAGACGAAGGCGTAGTAGCCCCAATCGAACGGAATGAAGGTGTTGTCATTCCATTTGATAGGAAGTGTCAGATCCCTCTCATCCACTCCATGAGGGGCAAAGAGGTTGAGCGCGCGAGCCTCGGCCACGAGGTTCATGTCGAGACCGACGACTGCGTCAGCCTTGGTGTTCTCGCCTTCGAGCCGCAGGCGCCCAAGCAGGCTGCCGGCATCCTCGGCGGTGACCCAGTTCAGCTCGCAGCCGCAGGTCGCCTCGAAGCGCTCCTTGACCGGCTTGCCGGGGCCGTATTTTCCGGCAAACGAGCTGTAGGTGTAGACAGTGAGCGTCGGCTTGGACTGGGCCTGGGCGAGGCTGGTGGCGAGCCCGAGCGAAACGAGGGTGAGAAGCAGTCGGCGTAACATCTAAAGGCGCTCCCATGCATGAGGCAGACCGGACGGGCGGCGCAGAGTGCACGGGGCATAGCTTTTGTGGCGATGTCGCATGCTCATTCCCTCCGCCGGCATGACCCGGATCAGGTTCGACGGGTCGATGGCCTCGCCATCTCTCAGCCTCGTCCAGAGGCTCCCCGTGAGACGCTTTGCTTCTAGAGCACTTCCGGGGCGGCTACAAGCCGCCCCTGTCGGGCTTACTTCCGGTTGCCCTTGTCCTTGCCGTTCGCCATTGCAGCCCGGCGCAGGGCGTCGGCCAAGGCGCCGCCGGAGGCGGGGGCTTGCGGGGCCGGCTTCCGCTCGCTCTGCGCCCGGTGCTTCTGGAAAGCGGCCCGGTTATCGTCCTGGGGGCCGGCCGGCCGCCTCTCGGCCGGATCGCTCATGCGCATGGAAAGTGAGATCCGCTTTCGCGGAACGTCGACCTCGAGCACCTTCACCTTCACGATGTCGCCCGGCTTCACCACGCTGCGCGGGTCCTTCACGAAGGTGTCGGCCAGCGCCGAGATGTGGACGAGCCCGTCCTGATGAACGCCCACATCGACGAAGGCGCCAAAGGCAGCCACGTTGGTGACGACGCCCTCCAGCATCATGCCGGGTTTCAGGTCGCTGATCTTCTCCACCCCTTCCATGAAGGTGGCGGTCTTGAACTCGGGGCGCGGGTCGCGGCCGGGCTTTTCCAGCTCGCTCAGGATGTCCTTCACGGTCGGCACGCCGAACTTCTCGTCCGTGAAACTCTGCGGGTTGAGCTTCTTCAGCACGGCGCCGTTGCCGATCACGACCTTGATGTCGCTCTTCGTAGCCTCGAGAATGCGGCGCACCACCGGATAGGCTTCCGGATGGACGCCGGAGGCGTCGAGCGGATCGTCGCCGTTCGGAATGCGCAGGAAGCCCGCGGCCTGCTCGAAGGTCTTGGGACCCAGGCCTGAGACCTTGGTCAGCGCCTTGCGGGTCTTGAACGGGCCATTGGCATCTCGGTGTGAGACGATGTTCTGCGCCACCCAGTCGCCCAGGCCCGAGACGCGGGCGAGCAGCGGCGCGGAAGCCGTGTTGAGGTCGACGCCGACGGCGTTCACGCAATCCTCCACCACGGCGTCGAGGGAGCGGGAGAGTTTGTATTCGGCAAGGTCGTGCTGGTACTGCCCGACGCCGATGGACTTCGGATCGATCTTCACGAGTTCGGCCAGCGGATCCTGCAGGCGGCGCGCGATGGAGACGGCACCGCGTAAGGAAACGTCGAGATCCGGCAGCTCTTGGCTGGCATAGGCGGAGGCCGAATAGACGGAGGCGCCTGCCTCCGAGACCATGATCTTGGTGAGCTTCAGGTCCGGGTGCTTCGCCACCAATTCGCCTGCGAGCTTGTCGGTCTCGCGCGAGGCGGTGCCGTTGCCGATGGCGACGAGCTCGACCTTGTGCACGCGGCAGAGCCGGGCCAGAGAGGCGATGGATTCATCCCATTGGCGCTTCGGCTCATGCGGGTAGATGGTATCCGTTGCCACCACCTTTCCGGTCGCATCCACCACGGCCACCTTCACGCCGGTGCGGTAGCCGGGGTCGAGGCCGAGGGTCGGGCGGGCACCAGCGGGGGCAGCCAGCAACAGGTCGCGCAGGTTGCCTGCGAACACCTTCACGGCCTCGTCCTCGGCGAGCTGCCAGAGCTTCATCTTCATGTCGAGTTCGATCGAGAAGCGCAGCTTCGTGCGCCAAGCCCAGCGCACCGTCTCCAGAAGCCACTTGTCGCCGGGGCGGCCCTGGTCGACGATCCCGTAGGCAAGCGCCGTCCGACCCTCGTAGCGGCTGACATAGCCCGGCTCGCCGCTGTCCTTGTCCTCCTCCATGCGCAGATCGAGGATTTCCTCCTTTTCCCCGCGGAACAGCGCGAGGATGCGGTGGGAGGGGAGCTTCGGCAGTGGCTCGGAAAAATCGAAGTAATCGGCGAATTTTGCGCCCTCCGCCGCCTTGCCGTCTCGGACCTTGGAGGTGAGGCTCCCGCGCTCCCAATAGATCTCGCGCAGGGCGCCGAGGAGTTCCGCGTTTTCCGCGAAGCGTTCAACCAGAATTGAGCGGGCGCCCTCCAGAGCTGCCTCCGGCGTGGCGACCTCCTTGTCGGCATTCACGAAAGCGGCGGCAGCCGCCTTGGGCTCGCGGGACGGCTCGCTCAGGAGCAGGTCGGCCAAGGGCTCCAGGCCGGCCTCCTTGGCGATCTGCGCCTTGGTGCGCCGCTTGGGCTTGTAGGGAAGGTAGAGGTCTTCAAGGCGAGCCTTGGTGTCGGCGGTGTTGATCTGGAGCGCCAGTTCGTCGGTGAGCTTGCCCTGCTCGCGGATGCTATCGAGGATCGTCTTGCGGCGGTCCTCCAGCTCGCGCAGGTAGCGCAGACGCTCCTCCAGGGTGCGCAGCTGGGCATCGTCGAGGGTGCCGGTGACTTCCTTGCGGTAGCGCGCGATGAAGGGAACGGTCGAACCGCCATCCAGCAGATCGACGGCCGCCTTGACCTGCCATTCCTGAACATTCAGTTCGTTCGCGATGCGCTGACCGATGGATAGCATGGAAGTCTCCGAAAAAGGCATAAGGCGCGGCTTCTACGGTGCGGGGCGCCCCCTGGTCAACGGCTCGTCCACAGCGCCAGGGTCGCAGTGCCGTTAGGGAATTGGTCTTTTGACAATTCCGCTTGGCTTGCGAGGACTTGGCGTATAGACCGTCCGGCCCTCCCGCCCGTTTCCGAGGTCCCCATGCCCCTCTCCAACGATTTTTCCATCGGCATCGATTTCGGCACCAGCAATACGGTCGTGGCCATCGCTGGTCCGGACGGGCATGTGGAGGCTCTGACCTTCGAGCATGGAGGAGAGCGCCTCAAGGTCTATGTCACGGCCCTTTGCTTCTGGGACGAGCGGCACGGCAACGGCTTGCGCACCGAAGTCGAGGGCGGTCCCTGGGCGATCGAGCAGTTCTTGGAGGGGCTCCACGCCCACCGTTTCATTCAGTCTTTCAAAACCTTTGCGGCGAGCGCCACCTTCAAGGAAACCCGGATCTTCCGCGAACGCTACGCCTTTGAGGACCTGCTGAGCGCCTTCCTGCGCACGCTCGTGCGCCATGGCGGCTCCCGGCTGGATTGGGGTGCCCGGAACGTCATCATCGGCCGGCCGGTCCAGTTCGCCGGCTACAATCCGGACGATGCTCTCGCCATGCAGCGTTACCGGTCCGCCTTCGGCCGACTGGGGGCGGAGCAGGCCCGCTACGTCTATGAGCCGGTCGGAGCCGCCTTCTTCTACGCGCGGCAGCTCGACCACGATGCCACCGTTCTCGTGGCGGATTTCGGCGGCGGCACCAGCGACTTTTCCGTGATGCGCTTTTCCAAGACCGGTGGCGTGCTGCGCGCCGAGCCGCTGGGACATTCCGGCATCGGCCTTGCCGGTGACGCCTTCGACTACCGGATCGTCGACAAGGTCGTCTCACCTCGTCTTGGCAAGGGCGGGCTCTATCGCTCCATGGACAAGATCCTGTCGATCCCCAATCATTATTATGCGAATTTTGCACGCTGGAACCAACTGGCGATGATGAAGGGCAGCGGCGACCTGAAGGAATTGCGCGAGCTGGCCCGAGCCGCCCTCGACCCCGAGCCGCTCGAAAAATTCATCGACATCATCGAATACGATCTGGGCTTTGCCCTCTACAGAGCCGTGTCCTCGACGAAGGTCGCACTTTCGAGCCGGGAAGAAACGGATTTCCGCTTCCAGGGCGAGGGTGTCGACATTCAGGCGAGAATCACCCGGGCCGATTTCGAGACATGGATCGCCGATGACGTCGACCGGATCGCAGGAACGGTCGACGAAGCTCTGTCCAGCGCCCGTGTGAGACCGGAGGAGATCGAGCGCGTGTTCCTGACAGGCGGCACCTCTTTCGTTCCCGCCATTCGGCGCCTCTTTGTGGATCGGTTCGGCGAGACCCGGCTCACCTCTGCCGACCAGTTCGAATCCATTGCCTATGGGTTGGCCCTGATCGGGCAGACGGAGGCGCCGGACCGTTGGGCCGTCACGAATTAGGCCATACTTAAAATAAAATTACGCTTGCCGTAGGGTGACAAAGGGTTTTATTTCGCGGTGCAGCAAACGCCCCTAGAGTGGGAGCCCTCCCATGTCCCTGATCAATCCCGACGTCACCCCTGAGAAGGATTTTCCCCTTCGCGACGACATCCGGCTCCTGGGACGCATTCTCGGGGACACGATCCGCGAGCAAGAGGGCGAGGCGGCCTTCGAGATCGTGGAGCGCATCCGCCAGACCTCCATCCGGTTCCATCGAGACGAGGATGAGGCTGCCCGCCGCGAACTTGAGACGATCCTGAACAGCCTCTCGCGGGGGCGCACCAACCAGATCATCAGGGCCTACAGCTACTTCTCGCATCTGGCGAACATTGCCGAGGATCAGCACCATGTTCGCCGCTCCCGCGCCCATGCGATGGCGGGTGCCCACGCCATGACGGCTCCGGCTCCCCGCGAGGGAACGCTGGCACGGGCCCTCAAGCTCATCCAGGAGGCCGGCATCAGCCAGACAGCCCTGCAAGCCTTCTTTGCCTCCGCGCTCGTCTGCCCCGTCCTGACCGCGCATCCGACGGAGGTGCGCCGCAAGAGCACCATCGACCGAGAGATGGAGATCTCTCAGATTTTGGCTCAGCGGGATCGGCAGCAGATGACGCCGAACGAGGAGGCAGCCTGTCAGGAGGCCCTGCGCCGTGCCATCCTCACCCTCTGGCAGACGAGCATCCTGCGGCGCAACAGACTCAAGGTAATCGACGAGGTCAACAATGGCCTCTCCTACTACGACTACACCTTCTTCAAGGAGCTGCCGCGAGTCTATGCCTCCCTGGAGGACCAGCTCGCGGCCATGGATTCCTTGTGGGAGAGCGTGGAACTCCCTTCTTTCCTGCGCATGGGGAGCTGGATCGGCGGCGACCGCGACGGCAATCCCTTCGTAACGGCGGATGCCCTGCGGCAGGCCCTGCTGCTGCAGAGCAAGCATGCGCTCACCTTTTACCTGGAAGAACTCCACTGCCTGGGAGCCGAACTGTCCCTCGACGGGCGCTACGTGAATGTGTCCGACGAGGTTCAGGAGCTCGCCAAGGCCTCTCCCGATCCTTCGCCCCATCGCCAGGACGAGCCCTATCGCCGGGCGATCACGGGCATCTACGCGCGCCTTGCAGCAACCGCCGCCCGGTTGGGACACGGTGATGTGGCGCGTCATGCGGTGGGCGAGGCGCCTGCCTACGACAGGGTCGATGCGTTCGAAGGCGATCTCTCGATCCTGCACCGCTCCTTGAGCTCGAATGGATCGGGGGCCCTCGCGCGGGGCCGCCTGCGCAGGCTGCGCCGCGCCGTCAACGTGTTCGGCTTCCATCTGGCCAGCCTCGACATGCGCCAGAACTCCGACGTTCATCAGCGCGTGGTCGCCGAACTGTTCGAAAAGGCAATTCCCGGCACTGATTATGAGGGGCTTCCAGAAGAAAAGCGTGTCGCCCTGCTCCTGGAAGAGCTTCGTACCCCGCGGCTCCTCACGTCACCCTATCTCGAATACTCGGCGGAAACGGCGTCCGAGCTGGCCATCGTTCATGAAGCCGCTGAAGCTCATCGACGCTATGGCCGTGGGGCCGTGCCGAACTACGTCATCTCCAAGGCGAGCGACCCGTCCGACATTCTGGAGGTGTCCCTTCTCCTGAAGGAAGCGGGTCTGTTGCGTCCGCGCGAAGGCGAGATGGATGTGAACATCATCCCGCTCTTCGAGACCATCGCGGATCTGCGTCATTGCAGCGGCGTGATGGATGCGCTGTTTGCGCTCCCTGACTACATGCGCCTGCTGCGCAGCCGCGGTCAGGCGCAGGAGGTGATGCTCGGCTATTCCGACAGCAACAAGGACGGCGGCTTCCTTACCTCGGGCTGGGAACTCTACAAGGCCGAGATCGAGCTGATCGACGTGTTCAAGCGCCACGGCGTTGCCTTGCGCCTCTTCCATGGTCGCGGTGGATCCGTGGGCCGCGGCGGGGGGCCGAGCTATCAGGCAATCCTGGCGCAGCCGGGCGGGGCCGTGCAGGGCGCCATCCGCATCACGGAACAGGGCGAGGTCATCGCGGGCAAGTACTCGAATCCGGATCTGGGCCGACGCAATCTCGAAATCCTTGCGGCGGCGACCTTGGAGGCATCCCTGCTCCATTCCGGCCAGCCTGCGCCGCGCGAGGAATATCTGAAGGCCATGGAGGAGCTCTCGAACAGCGCCTTCAAGGCCTACCGCGCCCTCGTCTACGAGACCGAAGGTTTCGAGCGCTATTTCTGGGAATCCACGGTGATCGGCGAGATTGCCAATCTGAACATCGGCAGCCGCCCGGCCTCTCGCACCAATTCGCGGCGCATCGAGGATCTGCGCGCCATTCCCTGGGTGTTCGGCTGGGCGCAGTGCCGCCTCATGTTGCCCGGCTGGTACGGATTTGGCTCCGCAGTCAATGAATGGCTCGACAAGTGCCCCGACACCGGCTTGCCGCTGCTGCAGGAGATGTATCGGGAGTGGCCCTTCTTTCAGGCGCTGCTCTCGAACATGGACATGGTGCTGGCCAAGAGCAACATCGCCATCGCCTCACGTTATGCAGACCTCGTCGAGGACGACGGCTTGCGCGAAGCCATTTTCCCGCGTCTGCGCCGCGAATGGGAGTATTCGATCAGGCAACTGCTTGCCATCATGCAGCAGCAATCCCTGCTCGACTCCAACCCGCTCCTGGCGCGATCGATCCGCAACCGCTTCCCTTACCTCGACCCGTTGAACCACCTGCAGATCGAATTGTTGAAGCGTCACCGTTCCGGCGATGCGGACGAGCAGGTCGTGCAGGGCATTCATCTCTCCATCAACGGCATCGCGGCAGGCCTGCGCAACAGCGGCTAAGGTCTTTGAAATATAGTTGCGGAACCGAGCCGCGCCGGTTCGGTTGAAGCTGAGAGGATGTGCCCGTCTGCGGGCACGACCCTGTCATGCCAATCGAGGGGAGCGTCATGTCTCGTGGTGACAAGTCTGCTTATACCGACAAGCAGAAGCGCAAGGCCGAGTATATTGAGGAATCCTATGAGAGCCGCGGCCTGTCGGAAAAAGAAGCCGAGCGGCGTGCCTGGGCCACCGTCAACAAGCAGGACGGCGGTGGAAAGAAGGGCGGTTCCGGCCACAAGTAAACATAGTGAGCGGACAGCCGCTAGGGTAGTGCGCCAGGCGGAAAGCGGGTGTAAGGAGGGGGCCTGATCTCTCTTGCCCGTTTTGTCCAGGAGGAAGCCTTGCTCACGAGTTCCGCCGCCGGCGTCTATGTCATCTGTCCCACGCCGTTCGAGAGCGACGGGCGGGTGGATGTCGCCTCGACCGACCGGATGGTCGAGGCCTATCTGAAAGCCGGCGCCACCGGGCTGACGATTCTCGGCATCATGGGCGAAGCGCCCAAGCTGACTGCAGATGAGGCGCTGGCCTTCGCCCGCCAAGTGATCGCCACAGTGGCGGGTCGCGTTCCGGTCATCGTCGGAGTGTCGGCCGCCGGCTTTGCGGCCATGGCGGGCCTGTCGTCCAAGGTGATGGATGCGGGCGCCGCCGGTGTGATGATCGCGCCGCCCTCAACCCTGAAAACCGACGACCAGATCGTCTCCTATTATGCCGATGCGGTGGAGGCCATTGGCACGGACGTGCCGTGGGTGATCCAGGATTACCCCCTCACCACCAATGTGGTCATGACGCCGAAGGTGATCATGCGGATCATCGAGCAGAGCCCCTCCTGCGTGATGCTCAAGCACGAGGATTGGCCGGGCCTCGACAAGATCACGACGCTGCGCCGCGCGAGCGATGCCGGTCAGGTGCGTCGCGTGTCCATTCTCTGCGGCAATGGCGGCATGTTCCTTCCCTTCGAGATGGAGCGTGGCGCCGATGGCGCGATGACCGGCTATGCCTATCCCGAAATGCTGGTTGGCGTGGTCGATCTCATCAACCAGGGCAAGCGGAAGGAGGCGCACGATCTCTTCGACCGGCACTTGCCGCTGGTGCGCTACGAGACGCAGCCGGGTGTGGGCCTTGCCGTGCGCAAATATGTCCTGAAGCGGCGCGGCATCATTGCATCCGACACGCTGCGCAAGCCCGGGCCGAAGCTGAGCCCGGAAACCATTGCCGATATCGAATGGCTGATGGAGCGCATCGAGCGCTCTTAAATCGAACAAGGGGAGTTTTCACGTATGGAAACAGGGTTGAAGGGAAAGCGCGCGCTCGTGCTCGGCGCGAGCAAGGGCTTGGGCTTCGGCATCGCTCAGGGCCTAGCTGATGAGGGCGCGCGTGTCGCCATCGCCAGCCGCACGATGGAAGGATCGAAGGCGGCCGCCGACAAGATCGGCAGGGACGTTCTGCCCTTCATCTGCGACACCGGCAAGGTCGATCAGGTCGATGCGCTGGTCAAGGATGTGGCGGACGCTCTCGGCGGCGTCGACATCCTCGTGCTCAACAGCGGCGGCCCGCCGCCCGGCAAGGCGCAAGGGGTATCGTCCGATCAATGGCGCCAGTCGTTTGAAGCCATGTTCGTCAATCTCGTGCGGATTGCCGACCAGCTTCTCCCCAGCATGATGGAGCGCAAGTTCGGCCGCATCATTTCCGTGATCTCCTCCGGGGTGATCCAGCCGATCCCGAATCTTGCGATCTCCAATGCCATCCGGCCGGCGCTCGTGGGCTGGGGCAAGACGCTGGCGAGCGAAGTGGCGTCCTCGGGCGTCACCGTGAACGCCATTGCGCCGGGCCGCATCGCCACCGATCGCCTGAAGCAGCTCGATGCCGCCAATGCGGAGCGCACCGGCCGCTCGGTGGAGGATGTGGCGACAGCGGCCCGGACGGGCATTCCGGCAGGCCGTTACGGCGAGATCGAGGAATTTGCGGCGGCAGCCGTCTTCCTCGCAAGCGAGAAGGCCTCCTTCATGACGGGTGGGATCCTGCGCGTCGATGGCGGGCAGATTTCGTCCACGACCTGAGCCGGATTCGACGCAAAGGTGAGGCGGGAAGCCGCCTCACCCCATTCAAGTGATGATTCCCGCCCAATACAGACCAATCCCAGCGGCGGATGTTGCTGCCAGCGTCGGGAGCATCCCGACCTTGAAGCGCAGCATGACGATGATGGCGGCACCTGCGAGCAGCAGCGCCCATCCGTTGACGCTCCCCCATTCCGGGGCATCGAACCTGAACGGTCCCCAGTCCACTGCGTGAACGCTGCCGAAGATCGTGTGGATGCCGAACCAGATGGCAAGATTCAGGATCACGCCGACCACGGCGGCCGTGATGGCCGTGAGTGCACCGCTCAAGGCCCGGTTCCCGCGCAGGATCTCGATGTAGGGCGCGCCCAGAAAGATCCAGAGAAAGCACGGCGCAAAGGTCACCCATGTGGCGAGGAGTCCACCCAAGGTGCCGGCCAGCAGCGGGTCGAGCACGCCGGCTTCCCGGAACGCCGCCATGAACCCCACGAACTGCAGCACCATGATCAATGGTCCCGGCGTGGTCTCGGCCATGCCGAGACCATCGAGCATCTCGCCAGGCTGCAGCCAGCCATAGGTTTCCACCGCCTGCTGGGCCACATAGGCCAGAACCGCGTAGGCTCCGCCGAAGGTGACCATCGCCATCTTGGAAAAGAAGAGCGCGATCTGGCTGAAAACGTCGTCGCGCCCGAGGATCAGCAGGAGCGCAGACACCGGTGCCAGCCAGAGCGTCAGCCAGGTTGCCGCGACGCGCACACTTCGTCCGAAGTTTGGAGCGGCATGAGCGGGAAGATGCTCACCCAGGAGATTGTCGCCCTGGGCGTCATTGCCATGCCCCCCGGCCTGGAACTGCGGGAGATCCGCTCGGCCGCCGAAAAAGCCGATCAGCCCGGCCACGAGAATGATCAGTGGAAATGGTGCGTCGAGAAAGAAGATCGCCACGAAGGCTGCCGCGGCGATCCCGATCAGAATGCGGTTCTTCAGCGCCCGCTTGCCAATCCGTATCACGGCTTCGAGCACGATGGCGAGCACGGCGGCCTTCAGGCCGAAGAAGAGGGCCGCAACGATGCCGATCTTGCCATAGAGGGCATAGATCCAGCTCAGACCCATGATGGCGATGATGCCCGGCAGGATGAACAGCCCGCCGGCTAAGAGGCCGCCGAGGGTGCGATGCATGAGCCAGCCCACATACGTGGCGAGCTGCTGGGCTTCCGGGCCCGGCAGCAGCATGCAGTAGTTGAGGGCGTGAAGAAAGCGGCCTTCGGAGATCCAGCGTTTTTCCTCGACCAGGATCCGGTGCATCACGGCGATCTGTCCGGCCGGCCCGCCGAAACTGAGTGCCGCGATACGCAGCCAAACACGGAAGGCCTCGCTCATGGGAACACCATGATCGGGCATGGTCCGTGCGACGCGCTCGTTTGAGGGCCGAAGAGTCTCGCTCACGTCACGGCCCCGGCTTTTTCGAGGGCCAGTTATGCGTCTCATCAGTCGCATCGCGGCACCAGCGGTAGAAGGCGTCGTAGAGCAGGAGCCCGGCCTCAAGCTGAGCGAGATCGTCCGCATACATCCGCGATAATCCCAGTGAGGCGGCGAGCAGCCCGGGCACTTCCGGCGCCAGATCGGGCCGGGCCGTATCGGCTCCCCTGACGATGGTGGCGAGGCGTCTCAGAGGTTCGGTGGTAAGACCGAACTCCTCGACCATGACATCGAAGGTGCACAATTCGCCACGGTGGCTCCAGAAGATGCCGTCGCCTTCGATGTCGAATGGGGTCGCTGTGAAGCGTTCCGCCACCCCCGGAACCTCGGAGGTCGGGACGAACAGGAAGACGGCCCCGGGATCGACGAAGCGACGGATCAGCCAAGGACAGGCAATCCGGTCTATCTTGGGCCGGGAACGCGTGACCCAAACCGTCCGCCCCTGCCGGTCGCGAGGCGGAATTCGGTCTGCCGGGACCATAGGCAATCCGGCCTGTGCCCAGGCCAGCGTTCCGCCATCGAGGGAATCAGCCGATAGTCCAGAATGGCGGAGCCAGGCCGCCACCCCATGGCTGAGCTTTAGGCCTTTGTGGCAGATCACCACAACAGGCTGGCCGCCAAGTTCGCACGACCAGTCAGTGACGGCATCGAATGGTCGGCGCCTGGAGCCCGGGATCAGGCGGGGATCTCCCGCGAAATCCTCATCGGTGCGTACATCGATGAGCAAGGGGCATCTCGGGGTGCCGATCAGGCGCGCGAGTTTTTCAGGGGAGATGGTGTTGAATGACGACATGATGCATCCGTAACGGTTCAGAGCGGATGCGATGCTTGAGCATGTCGCCTCGTGGGGAGATCGCAATCCCCATGACGTCGATCACAATCCAAGCCTGTCGTTTTGTCAATTCAATTCAACAGAGATCCGCAGGATTAGAAATCCGGCTCGTTATCCCTTTCCAGGGTCTGAACGACGAGCCCATTGCCGATCAGGGCTTGCCACACATCCTCTGCTGTCTCGGCGAAATTCACGAGCTTGCGGTTGTGCTCGCTTACCATGCCGTGCTCAAGCAGGGCATCGAACTTGATGACCGATTGCCAATAGGCCTTGTCGAAGAGCACGATCGGAAGAGGAGGGGCCTTGCCGGTCTGGCGAAGGGTCAGGATCTCGAACAATTCGTCCAGGGTGCCGAATCCGCCGGGAAACACCACAAGGGCATTGGCCCGCATCGCCAGGTGCATCTTGCGCATGGCGAAGTAGTGGAAGCGGAACGTGAGGTCCGGGGTTGAATAGGCATTGGGCTCCTGCTCGTGTGGCAGGGTGATGTTGAAGCCGATGGAGGGAGCGCCGACATCGTAGGCGCCTCTGTTGGCCGCCTCCATGATGCCGGGGCCGCCGCCCGTGGCGATCACGTTGTCCCGGGTGCCGCTGGTGACGGTCAGTGCTCCGCCCCGCTGCGACGCGAGGGCCCCGAAGGCACGGGCCTGCTCGTACCAGAACGGGTGCTTTCCGGGCCCATTCTCATGGATGCGAGCGCTGCCGAAGACCACGATCGTGGAGCGCACCCCCCAGGTTCGCAGACTTTCCTCCGCCTTGGCGTATTCCAGCATGAACCGGACGCCGCGCATGGAATCGCCCAGAAGGAAATCCTGATCCATCGCGGCCAGCCGATAGGAGGGCGAGTTGAGACTTGCTGCATTCGAAGGTTTGCCGTCGGCCATGGAAATAAGACTCCTTTCACTCGGGCTGCAAAAAGCACATTTTCGACGCCGGGCTAACCCGGTGCTGGAGCATAACCTTCAGAGGTCCACCGATTCGAATGCTCATGGCCTCACGGGAGGGCTTTCATTGTAGCGCGGCGCAACGGAGCACGAGCCGGCCTTGTTCCGACCTTTCCCCGATTGATGCCAGGGAAAGTCATTTTCCCTATAGCCGCTCGCGCTCTGGTGGCTATATCAAGGGCGCACAAGTTGAAGGGGCGGAAAACGGCCCCTAACAGGAAGCGAGCGCCAGCCGATGGACCAACTGTCTTCGACGAACCTAGCCCGAATTCTGCCAGCCGATGGTTTCCAAGGAGCCCTCGTCGGGCGCGTCTGGCGCCCCGGCATCGGACCGTCCGTGGTTGCGGTGCGGGAGGAAGGTCTCTTCGATATTTCCACGACCTGTTCCACCGTGAGCAGCCTTGCGGCGATGGAGGATCCTGCGCGGGTGGTGAAGACCGCGCAGGGCGAGAGGATCGGCTCCATCGAGGACATCCTGGGCAACACCGCGCCGGATGGCCGCGATCCGTCGAAACCCTGGCTGCTGGCGCCCATCGATCTTCAGGTCATCAAGGCAGCCGGCGTCACCTTTGCGGTCTCCATGCTGGAGCGTGTCATCGAGGAGCGGGCGCGGGGCGATGCGAGTGCCGCTGCCGCCATCAGGGCCGAAGTTCTGCGCCTCGTCGGGGACGATCTCAGCCGTCTCAAACCCGGATCTCCTGAGGCCATGGCCCTGAAGGAGGTTCTCGTCGCGCAAGGCGCCTGGAGCCAGTATCTCGAAGTCGGGATTGGCCCCGATGCTGAGGTTTTCACCAAGGCTCCGACCCTGTCGGCTGTCGGCGCCTTCATGGATGCGGGCCTGCACCCCAAATCGACCTGGAACAATCCCGAGCCCGAGGTGGTGGTCATCGTGACCGCTGAAGGAAAGATCGTCGGCGCCACTCTCGGCAACGACGTCAACCTGCGCGATTTCGAAGGGCGTTCGGCTCTGCTCCTGTCGAAGGCGAAGGACAACAATGCATCCTGTTCCGTTGGGCCGTTCATCCGGTTCTTCGACGACACCTTCTCCCTCGACGACGTGCGCCAAACCACGGTGACGCTGACGGTGGAAGGCGAGGACGGCTTCAAGCTCGAAGGCTCTTCGTCGATCACGAAGATCAGCCGTGATCCGGAAGACCTTGTGGCCCAGACCATTGGTCCCCACCATCAATACCCGGACGGGTTTGCGCTGTTTCTCGGAACGATGTTCGCTCCCACGCAGGATCGGGATGAGGCCGGCATGGGCTTTACCCACAAGCGGGGCGACATCGTCACTATCGCGGCGCCCAAGCTTGGAGCGCTGGTGAACCGCATGAAGTCCAGCTCCGAGTGCGAGCCATGGACCTTCGGTATCGGCGCTTTCATGTCCAACCTGGCCCAACGGGGCCTCATCAACACCAGACAGGCAGGTTAACGATGACGAAGAACTATATCGCGGGCGAGTGGCTCTCGGCCACGGAAGCATCGGCGAACATCAACCCGTCCAACACCAACGACGTGGTGGGGGAGTATGCCCGCGCGTCCGCAGCCGAGGCCGAGCGTGCGATCGCTGCCGCTTACGATGCTTTCCCGGCCTGGTCGCGTTCGTCGATCCAGCAGCGCCACGACATTCTCAAGGCGGTCGGCGACGAGATCCTCGCCCGCAAGGAGGAACTCGGCCGCCTCCTCTCGCGCGAGGAGGGCAAGACCCTGCCGGAAGGCATCGGCGAGGTGACCCGGGCCGGCCAGATCTTCCTCTTCTTCTCCGGCGAGTGCCTGCGCATGGCCGGCGAGAAGGTGCCGTCCGTGCGGCCCTTCATCGACGTGGAAATCACCCGCGAACCGGTGGGCGTCGTCGGCCTGATCACTCCCTGGAATTTCCCGATTGCCATTCCCGCGTGGAAAATCGCGCCCGCGCTCGCCTACGGCAATACCGTGGTGTTCAAGCCCGCGGACCTCGTGCCGGGTTCGGCCCATGCCCTGTCCGAGATCATCATCCGGGCCGGCGTGCCGGCCGGTGTGTTCAATCTGGTGATGGGCCGCGGCTCGGTGGTCGGCGAGGCGATGCTGCAGAGCCCCAAGGTCTCCGCCATCTCCTTCACCGGCTCGGTACCGACGGGACGCAAAGTGGCCCAGACCTGCATCACGGCCGATCCCATGAAGAAGGTCCAGCTCGAGATGGGCGGCAAGAACCCGATGGTGGTTCTCGACGACGCCGACCTGAAGGTGGCGGTGGAATGCGCGGTCAACAGCGCCTTCTTCTCCACCGGCCAGCGCTGCACGGCTTCCTCGCGCCTGATCGTGACCGAGGGCATTCACGACCAGTTTGTGGCCGCCATGCAGGAGCGCATGCAGGGGCTCGTCATCGATGATGCCCTGAAGGCCGGAACCCATATCGGCCCGGTGGTGGATCAAAGCCAGCTGGATCAGGATCTGAAATACATCCGCATCGGCCAGGAGGAAGGCGCCAAGCTGGTGGCGGGCGGCGAGCTCCTGAAGCGGGATGCTCCGGGCTTCTATCTGGCGCCCGCGCTGTTCACGGAGGTGAGCAACCAGATGAGGGTGGCGCGCGAGGAGATCTTCGGGCCGGTCGCCACCGTGACCAGGGCGAGGGACTATGACGAGGCGCTGGAGCTTGCCAACGACACACCGTTCGGTCTGTCGTCCGGCATCTGCACCACGAGCCTCAAATATGCCTCGCACTTCAAGCGCAATGCGGAGGCCGGCATGGTGATGGTGAACCTGCCGACCGCAGGTGTCGATTACCATGTGCCGTTCGGCGGCCGGAAGAGTTCGTCCTACGGTCCGCGGGAGCAGGGCCGCTATGCGCAGGAGTTCTACACCACGGTGAAGACCGCCTACACCTTCGACGGCAACGGACCCTACGTGCCGAAGACCAAATCGAGCGAGTAACTCCATTACGCTTGTGCGTCGCATGCTCTCAGCATTCTCAATTGTGAGATGCTGAGAGCATGAACTTATGTAATGGCTGAACACGCGAGAGCGACAATTCTGCCGTGCGAAGCGGCATCTGTTTCACAATCACATCATGTCAGCAGCAACTCACGCTTCTTGACATTAACTTTATCGACAAAACCCAGGCGGCATTTGGCCCTATCCATTGATCTTTGCCATGGGAACGCCATCATAGGCTTCCAAGAGGACTTGTTCTTACAGGCTCGAACTCCTGCAGCGGCAAACATTGTTGCGATCAAATCCATGCTCATTGGCATGGAAGATTGATTTGCAATTTCGTTCTATTGCGAGTGCATGCTGCAAGTCCTGCGAGCCGGTGAGTTGCGCTCCGTCAATAGTAGAGAACTTAATATGGTTACTTCCCGGCGTTATCTCATTGCTTCTTCGCTTGCGCGCCTGATCCGCAAGGAGAGAGGAGGCAATCGTGTCACGGAAGGCCACTTCCCCAATCAGGCCGATCGCAGCTCCTTCGTGGTCGTGGAGGGCGACAAAGGTAGCCTCGTCCTGCTTCATTCTGGACCCAACGGACCGATCGAGGAGCGCACCGAGGTTCCTCGAGCCCACGCTGAGGCGCTTCTCGATGTCACGCCTGGCAAGCTCGATTATCTGCTGACTCATCTCACCGTCGGCACGCGCGACATCCAGATCGTTCGCTTTGTGACGCCAGGTCCCCTGGACCTGATTTCAGTTCCGTTCGAAAGCGATGAAGAAGCCCGAGATTTCCGACCCTTGTCCTGGTTCGGTCCGGATGTGACGACGGAAGTGGCCTATCAGAACCGGTCCATCGCTCTTGAGGGCGCTCCTCAGGCGCCCGACGTGCCGATGTCGAACGCAGCCCTCAACAGCCTGCTCGATACGCTTGAGAATCGGTATTCGGCCCCACGCGGCTATACCCCGCACGCCCCCGCGCGCGGTTCGGCGGAAGCCGGGGCTGGCCAGCGCAATGCGCAGCCAGCAGCCTCTGCGCAGACCAATGAAAGGACGGCGCAGCCTCAACGGGGTGTTCTGTCCAGGCCTGCTGCTCCGGTCGATGCGGATCTGGGCGATGACGATGCTGGCGACGACAACGATCTGAACCTCAACATCGAGGACAATGTCATCCGCGAACTGGCCCGCTCGCTTCGGCCCCAGCGTCGCTGATCGATTGGCTCGTCGTGGATCCAAGAAAGCCTGTCCCGTTCGTGCGGGGCAGGCTTTTTCAACTCGGCAGCACGATGCAGCTGCCGCCTGCCGTACGGATGTTGCGGCATAGCTGCTCAGCCGCTTGGCGTGTTTCGGCCGGCGCCCGGACACGATAGAATGTGCGCGTGCCGCGATAGCGCAGCCGTGTGCCGATGATCATCGGTCGCACATCCTTCAGGAGCGAAGCGTAGGATTGGCTGGTCCGCCTGAACGTGGCGAGAGCCCTTTCTTTCGAGAAGTTGCCGGCAAGCTGGACGCCCCATGGTGCAAAGGGCGCTTCGATGGTATCCCCGCGTCCAGGGATACGCAGCGTGGCGACGATCTGCTGGCAGCTGAGCCTCGGCCCATCCCAATTGTCGGCATTCCTCCGCTCCCTCGCATCTGCGGCCCAATCCTCCGCGGACCGGCCTGTGACCGATATGACATAATTTCTGGTTTCTGACGGCAGTTCTCCCCGGCCTGCGAGCCAAGTGGTCACCCGTGCGGGCCCGCCGTTATAGGCCGCTGCCGCAAGGCCCAGATTGCCGAACTGCTCCGCAAGATGGGCGATGAACTCCGCAGCTTTGGGGATCGCCTGCTCGGGGTCGAAAGGATCGGCCAAACCCCGCTCTCGGGCCGTTCCTGGCATGAACTGGGCAATCCCCTGCGCACCCGCCGGGCTGACGACGCGGGGACGAAACGAGCTTTCCTGCCAGATCAGCTTGGTGAGCAGATCGTGCGGAATCCGCTGGGTGCGCGCGGCTCCCTCGATCAATCGGCAGAGTGCCTGCTCGACGGTTTCCGTAGGCGCTCCCGGATTCGCCCAAGCGCTGCCCCAGCAGAGGGCAATGCCACAAAGCGCCAGCCGCAAGCGCATGAAGAACCTCGCTTGAAAGGATTGGGGATCGAAGAATGCAAACCACGTGTCAGGCTACAAATAGGCGATCATCCGTCCTGCCAAGAGCGTGACGATCCAGGCGAAGAGAGAGACAATTGCATAGATGCGGGCTTCCGGCGGCAAAGCGCCCACCCGGAGGGCCGATCCGAACTGGATATGGAAAAGCGCGACATTGGCGAGCCCGAGAGCAATGAAAGCAAGCTTCACGTAGAAGGCAGGGTTGATGCCGAGGGCGCGGGCCTCCACTGCCAGGAGCAGGGTTCCGGTCGGGATCTGAAGTGCCAGACCGGTGGCGGCAAGCGGAATGGCATAGCGTCCGACCTGCCATGCATGCTTTCCGCGCTCAGCCAGGACCTTCAGGTCGAAGACCGCGATACCGCCGACAACGAAGGCCGCTCCCAGGACGTGCAGCAGATTGGCGACAGTGTAGAGCCAGGCGGAATGTCGCCCTGCATGGCCGAGCCACGAGCCCTCCAGGGCGGCAAGGAAATCAAGATACATGATGGCTTAGCGCAGTTCGTAGGTCCTGCCGCTCACGATAATCCGTTCGGCTCTCATCTCTGTTGCTGTCCGAGTGGAAGGATAGCCTTCGAGCCTTACCTGTGTTCCAGGCTTGATCATGTCGGGATTCAGCCCACGTGCGCTCATGCGGAAGGGAGGCGCGAGCACCGCCTCCCAGCTTTTACCCTGGTAAGGCACGAGCACCATGACGTGGGGGTTCTCCCAATTGGCCTGCTCGACACTTCCGGCGATCGTTATGACACGGCCCGCATCGTAGCTGCCCCAGCCATGGTGGGCCAAGGCAATGCCGCCGGTCAGCACTGCCGCAGAGAGACAAAATCCGAACAGAGGGAATTTCATAAGGGGCCCCTGCATCTTTTGAGCCAGATGGAGAACGAGAGTTGGCCGCGGGAGGCTTGGCGTCAAGGCGTTCGAAGGGGTGGCTCGCCTTGATCATCGGATCGTGATGGGGACAGGCCAGCGGATTCGCTCCTCTGCGGCGTCCCGGCTATGCTGCGGCTTCTCGAATCAAACCTTGTTCAGGGACAGCCATGGCATCGATCTTGAAAGGCCTCTGGAACCGGCTGGCAGGTGGAGGCAGTACAGGCGAGCAAGAGGAGCCGGCAGCCGAGGCCGTGGAGTACAAGGGGTTTCGTATCCGGCCAGCACCCTATTCCGCCAAAGGCGGGTTCCAGACCGCCGGCGTGATCGAGAAAGATTTCGAGACAGGCATGAAGGAGCACCGCTTCGTGCGGGCCGAGACCCATCCCAGCAAGGACGAGGCGGCCACTTTCGCGATCACCAAAGGCAAGCAGATCATCGACGAACAGGGCGAGCGGATCTTCCGCTGAGGGAGCGGGGGCCAAGTCCCTCTCAAGCTTGGCATGGGCCCACCTACGTTGATTAAGACGGATGATCCCGCGACTTGGGGCCCGCTCAAACCGGCTGCCGCGCAACATCTGCATGAGGCGCGCAACCATTGCGGATTCCGGATGTTGCCTCCGCAAACGCGCCCCTCTCAGTGAGCAGCTTTCAATCAGATAATCTGATCACTTGCCTTAGGATTATCGATTGGTGCTGATGGCCGTAACTCCTTACGATCTCGTTGGGGGCGTGTCTCAATCAACCGGTCATCCAAGGGAGATCGCCATGGCCAAGAACCCTCACGCGCCGTCGGGAGCGTCCGATCAAGTCCTGACGAACAGGCAGGGGCATCCTATCGCCAACAACCAGTCCCAGCGCACCGTGGGCAGCCGCGGCCCGGCCACGCTGGAGAACTATCAGTTTCTTGAGAAGATCACCCATTTCGACCGCGAGCGTATCCCTGAGCGGGTCGTCCATGCCCGCGGCTTCGTGTGCTACGGCGAGCTTGAGGTGACCGGCAAGATCGGCGACGAGCCCGCCTCGAAATATACCCGCGCCAAGCTGTTCCAGACCCCCGGCAAGAAGACGCCTCTGGCGATCCGCTTTTCGACCGTGATCGGCGGCCGCGATTCCTCGGAGGTCGCCCGTGACCCGCGCGGCTTTGCGGTGAAGTTCTATACCGAGGACGGCAATTGGGATCTCGTTGGCAACAACCTGGCAGTTTTCTTCATACGAGATGCCATCAAGTTTCCAGATGTCATTCATTCCCTGAAGCCGGATCCCGTCACCTTCCGCCAGGAGCCGAACCGCATCTTCGACTTCATGAGCCAGACGCCCGAATCCATGCACATGCTGACCCATCTGTTCAGCCCGCGCGGCATCCCGGCGAGCTACCGGCACATGGAGGGCTTTGGCGTCAACACCTACAAGATGGTCAATGCCCAGGGCGACACCGTGCTGGTGAAGTATCACTTCCATCCGCGCTGCGGACTGGCGAGCCTGACGGCCGAGGAGGCGGCCAAGGTGCAGGGCCAGGATCTCGGCTCGGCGTCCAAGGACCTCTTTGAGGCGATCGAGCGCGGCGAGTATCCACAATGGGACATGTACGTGCAGATCATGGAAGACCACGACCATCCGGAACTCGATTGGGATCCGCTGGACGACACCAAGATCTGGCCCGAGAAGGACTTTCCGCTACGGCATGCGGGGGTCATGACGCTCAACCGCAATGTCGAGGATCACTTCAACGAGAATGAGCAGATCGCCATGGGCACCGGCGTGCTCGTGGACGGGCTCGACTTCTCCGATGACAAGATGCTGGTGGGCCGGACGTTCTCCTATTCCGACACTCAGCGCTATCGCGTCGGCACGAACTATCTCCAGCTGCCAGTGAACCAAGCCAAGAATGCCAAGGTATCGACCAACCTGAACGGCGGGCAGATGTCCTACCGCCGCGATCTGGCGCCGGGGCAGAACCCGCATGTGAACTACGAGCCGTCGATCCACAACGGCCTACATGAATCGCCACGAGAAGAGCCCAACAATTCGCCCGAGATCCGCGGGCGGCTGACGCGCAGCGTAATCGAGCGGCGCAACGACTACATCCATGCCCGGGGCCGCTACTGCACCATGATGGACTGGGAGCGCGACGATCTCATCCTCAACATGGGCACGCTTTTGGGCCAATGCGAGCGGGACGTGCAGGAGCGGATGGTCTGGCACTTCCTGATGGTGCACGACGAGTACGGGACCCGTGTGGGCGAAACGCTCGGCATCACGGCCGACGATGTCCGCAACCTTCCGCCGCTGCCGAAGCAGGTCCTGACTGACGAGGACAAACGCCGCCTGCAGAACCTAGGCAGGAACGGCGACAAGATCGACTCGACCGTCTGGGGCCAGTGGACGAGTTCCGTGAAGAACTACAAGGCCTCGGCCGAAGAGGTCTTGGACGGCATGCGCAATGTGCCGACGGAACCCGCCACCAAGGAGGCTGCCGAGTAGACAAGAACGGCGCAAGACCGGAGCGAGCCAGGACGTTTACTGGCTCGCTTTCTTTTCTAGGCTTGCGCAGCCTTGCCTTTCCGGCTGCCGCGGCTCTCCGCATAGGCTTTGGTGAACTCCGCGCCGAAGAGCAGGATGAGGGACGAGTAATAGATCCAGAGCAAGATCGTGATGATGGATGCCGCCGCCCCATAGCTCGAGGCGACATTGCTCTTGCCGAGATAGTACCCGATCAGGAACTTGCCGACGGTGAACAGGAGGGCCGTGACGAGGGATCCGGTCCACACATCGCTCCACTGAATGTCAACCGCAGGCAGGAGCTTGAACATCATCGCAAAGAGAAGCGTGGCAACGGCAAAGGCAACGAGGCTGTTGAGGAACCGCAGGATGACCGTTGCGCCAGAAAAGTTTGCCTCGAGATAGGATCCAAGGGCCGTCACTCCGGTATCGATGACTAGGGACACGAGCAGCAGGAATCCAATCCCCAGCACGAGCGCTAAGCTGACTAGCCTCGTGCGGATGAAATCCATGAACCCGTAGCTCGCGGGCGGCTTGGCCTTCCAGATGATGTTCAGATTGTCCTGAAGCTCGACGACGGCGCCGGTGACCAGAAGGATGAACGTCACGACTCCCACGCTCATCCCGATGATGCCGGAGCCGACATTTCCCGCACTGGCGATCATCGTCTCGAGGAATGACGCCTCGTTGGTGCCGATCATGCCGCCGAGCTCTGCCACGATAGCGCCCTGGGCAGCCTCCCGGCCGAAGGCCAATCCGGCAACGGCAATGGCTGCGAGCAGCATGGGGGCCAGGGAGAAGACGGTGAAGAAGGCGATGGACGCGCCAAGGCTCATGGCGCGGTCGTTCCACCAACCGGCGAGTGCCACTTTCAAGAGACGCCATGTGTCGGAAAACATGCAAGGACCGATCCTGACGGGCCGGATGGTCCGTCGCTGCTAACGTGATGCCTTGGCCGTTAACGGGGAGGAACTTTCTCTTGTTCCTGCTCGGATCCAGGCTCGTGGTTCAGGATTTCAAGCCATGCAGACGGCGGCTGTAGCGATCGGCCGCCTTGCGCAGGCGGGCCTGATCCTCGCCTCCAAGTCCGGCGGCAGCCATGAGGTGGGCGCCCATCTGAAAGGCGCAATAGCAGGGAAGCAGGAAAGTCAGCAGTTCGGACGATACCGGATGACCGCCCTCCTGCTCGACAATGGTACAAAGCCGGGCGGATTCCTCCTCCGAAAGGCCGAACTCGACGATAGCGCCGGCAATGTCCCAGCCGATGTCCTGAGACCCGATCAGGTCGTGGGCTGCACTGTGGTCGAGCGCGTCCGTCTTGACGAGACGTTCTCCGGTGACCAGCCATTCCCAGGCCTGCATGCGGTTGTCGGACCAGACTCGGCGGACTTTGCCCTCCAGACAGCCCGGATGTGGCAGGTCTCGCTCCAGGGCCGAGCCTGTGTCTTCACCCAGCGCCTGCCGGGTGTTGAAGACCGCCATATGGCGCAATTCGGCCAAGGATGCGCCCTGACGCCCCTCTTCAGGGCAGTGGCGGCTGCGAAAGCCCAGATAGGTTCCGATTTGGTCGATCAGACGACCGCGATCGAAGGCGACCTGATCAAGGCCCTGGGCTTCCTCATGCCAGCTTTGCACGAGGAAGCCGTGGCGGTAGCCGGCGGCCCCCGGCGCGAAGCCTGCCTCATGCAGCCGGCGAGCCATGCGCAGCTTCCTGGCTCCCGTCTCTCCGAGGCCTGCAAACTTCACCAGCCACGGAGCACCGTCGCTCCGCACCAGGAATTTCCGGCGTTCCTGCTGAAGATTGGACGGAGGCCAGCTCGCCTCGCCCCGGTAGCGGTGTCGGCGCCAGGCCCCGCCTGAAATGTCCTCGAGCGGGCCATCCAGGGGGCCGATCAACTCTTCCAGCCAGGCTGCGAGATCATGAGCGGGCGAACCGCGCAGCAACAGGTCGTCCATGGTGCGGATATGGCGTGGGGCCTGGCTCCATCGCTCCTGGTGATGCGGGCTGGCCTGCGGCCCGAGGGCGCCGCCATGACTCGGAAAGAAATGGATCCGCTCACGCGGGATGCCGGCCTCCTCCAGCCAGTCGGCGACGGCACCGAACGAGCTCCCGGACAGGCCGGGTCCCTCGTCGACGATGGCGAATGAGCGGCCGGGCTCCATCGCCAGCCTTCTCGCCAGTGCCGGATCGGCTGTCACCTCGCGCCGGAAAGGGTGGCCGGTAGGGCGAAGAGTGAAGGGGGCGCGCGCCCCGAGGGCGGTAGCCACGACGGCGCTGAGGCCCGTACCGATGCTGCGGATGCCGATGACCTGCGTATCCTGGCCCAGACCCGAGGCCCTGGCGGCTTCCAGATAGCTTTCCGGGTAAAGGGCGTAGAAGGCATAGCCTTCCGCCTGCTTGATGCGGATCGTCCGGGTTGGATCGAAGCTGAGGAGCGCTGTGAAAAAGGAGGAGGAAAGGGCGTTCTCTTCAAAGCCGGTCCACCAGGAGCGGGCGACGCTGTGGGCGATGATCAAGAGGCATTCCATTCCCATTTCGTGGGTTGTGGAAAGCCGATCGCAGCCGCGGTCGTGAAACTCCGCGTCGATCATCCCCTGTACGAGTTCAGCCGTGGCGATGAAGGCCGCGACGAGGGCGCCATGCCGCTCGATCCCGGGCGGCATGGTTTGGGTCTTGGACAGGAGGTCCCTGATGGCGGCTTGCCTTGCCGCCACCGTCTCCGATGTCTCGACATCCCCATAAACCAGCATCGGACGGAGCCGATCCGGGCTTAAGCCGCGGCCGCCTCCTGCTTCAGCGACGCCATGTCGATGACAAAGCGGTATTTGACGTCGCTCTTGAGCATCCGCTCGTAGGCCTCGTTGATCTTCTGGATCGGGATCATTTCGATCTCGGCGGTGATGCCGTGCTGTGCGCAGAAATCGAGCATTTCCTGCGTCTCGGCGATGCCGCCGATCAGGGAGCCGGCGAGCTGGCGCCGTTTCATGATCAGGTTGAACACCGTCGTGGCCGGGTGCGGCTCGGCCGGAGCGCCCACCAGCACCATGGCGCCGTCTCGGGCGAGAAGCACGAGATAAGCGTCGAGGTCATGCGGGGCTGCGACGGTGTCGAGGATGAAATCGAAGCTGTTCACGTGCGCCTTCATGGCCTCTGAATCCCGCGACACGACCACCTCGTGGGCGCCGAGCGCGAGCGCGTCCTCGCGCTTGTTGGGCGAGGTGGTGAACAGCACCACATGCGCGCCCATGGCCCGCGCGAGCTTGACGGCCATGTGGCCCAAGCCGCCGAGGCCGACGACACCCACCTTGTGTCCGGGCTGCACACGCCAGCGGCGCAGGGGAGAGTATGTAGTAATCCCGGCACACAGAAGAGGGGCTGCGGCAGCCAGATCCATGCCGTCCGGTACCTTCAGGACGAAGCTCTCATCGACCACGACGGTGTTGGAATAGCCACCATAGGTGTTGGCGCCCGTGCCCTGCTCGGGCCCGTTATAGGTGCCGGTAAAGCCAACCTCGCAGTACTGTTCCAGGCCCTCTCGGCAGCTGCGGCAGCTGCGGCAGGAATCGACCATGCAGCCGACACCGACGAGGTCTCCCTCCCGGAATTTCTGCACGCCCGGTCCGACGCGCGTCACACGGCCGACAATCTCGTGGCCTGGCACACAGGGGTAGAGAGTGCCACCCCATTCTGCGCGGGCGGTGTGCAGATCCGAATGGCAGACGCCGCAATAAAGAATCTCGATCTGCACATCGCTTTCGCGAGGCTCCCGGCGCTCGAAGCTGAAAGGGGCAAGCGGGGTGGTCGCATCCTGGGCGGCATAGCCAATAGCTTTGATCACGGGGCGTTCTCCGAAATGTCGGTTGTCGGACGAAGCAGGTTCTGCCGCAACGCAAAGACCCTGCTGAGCACTCAAGCGCAACAAACCATAGGTGCGATCAGGGCCGCGTCAACCGACGAACAGGACGATTGTTCGGGGTGAACGGCCGGCTGGGCTTGGAACCCGCTTCTCCAAGAAAGATAGAGCGGATTCAGCCCCGGTTAAGAACTGTCGCGATTTAATGGTGGTCACGGTCAATTGATGGACGGCCCGCCCATGGGCGACTTGCGGGAGCTTGCGGCGGACCACCACATGAAGTGCAGGCGGCAATGCGGCACAGTGGATTTCGGGTCCTTGTGGCAAACTTTAACTTGCTGTCCTGCCCGCAATCCGCGAGGCTAGTTGTTGAGGGCGGGCATATTTTCAGGTCGCACGGGTCATCCCGAACAGAATCGAACCTGCCGCGACCTGCTTTTTCCTCCGCCACGACAAAAGGAGTACGCCGCATCATCTTGACCGCATCATAGTATCGCATGGTCTGGGCAACCTTAGCGGTGCACAATAGTTGTCTCTGAGAGGGATTGGATTTCGGTGGCGCCATGCTTCATTCCGACGACCTGTTCTCGAGTTTTCTGAAGACCTATGAAACCCGCCGCGAGGCGGAGATGTCCCTGGCGGACTACCTGGAAGGGTGCCGCAACGATCCCATGATGTATGCGAGCGCTCCAGAGCGCATCCTGGCAGCCATCGGCGAGCCCCAGCTTGTCGATACGTCAAAGGACGCACGCCTCGGCCGCATCTTCATGAACCGCACGATCCGGGTCTACCCGGCTTTCTCCGAATTCTACGGTATGGAAGAGACGATCGAGATGATCGTAAGCTTCTTCCGTCACGCCGCTCAAGGCCTGGAAGAGCGCAAGCAGATCCTCTATCTGCTAGGCCCCGTCGGCGGCGGCAAATCCTCCCTCGCTGAGCGCCTGAAATCCTTGATGGAGGTCAATCCCATCTATGTCCTGAAGGCGGGCGACGAAATCAGCCCGGTTTTCGAGAGCCCGCTCGGCCTCTTCGACTCCGAACAGATGGGACCGATGCTCGAGGAGCGTTACGGCATTCCCCGACGGCGACTAACCAACCTCCTCAGCCCCTGGGCCATCAAGCGCCTCGACGAGTTCAAGGGCGACATCTCCAAGTTCCGGGTGGTCAAGATCAGCCCGTCTCGTCTGAGGCAGATTGGCATCGCCAAGACGGAGCCCGGCGACGAGAACAACCAGGATATCTCGTCCCTCGTCGGCAAGGTCGATATCCGCAAGCTCGAGACCCTGTCCCAGGCCGATCCTGACGCCTACAGCTATTCTGGCGGCCTCAACCGCGCCAATCAGGGCATCCTCGAATTCGTCGAGATGTTCAAGGCGCCGATCAAGATGCTGCACCCCCTGCTCACCGCCACGCAGGAAGGGAACTATGTCGGCACGGAGAATATCGGCTCGATCCCGTTCAGCGGCATCATCCTGGCGCATTCCAACGAGGCGGAGTGGCAGACCTTCCGGACCAACAAGAACAACGAGGCCTTCATCGACCGCATCTACGTGATCAAGGTGCCTTACTGCCTGCGGGTCACGGAGGAGCAGAAGATCTACGAGAAGCTGATCCGCAGCTCGGAACTGGCAGGCGCGCCCTGTGCTCCGGCCACGCTGGAGATGCTGGCCCGGTTCTCCGTTCTCTCCCGCCTGCGGGCGCACGAGAACTCGAATTTTTACTCGAAGATGCGGGTCTACGACGGTGAGAGCCTGCGCGAGGTGGATCCCCGCGCGCGCAGCCTGCAGGAGTACAAGGACTCTGCCGGCGTCGACGAGGGCATGGATGGAATTTCGACCCGCTTCGCCTTCAAGGTCCTATCCGCCACCTTCAACCACGACACCATCGAGGTGGCGGCCGATCCAGTCCATCTCATGTACGTGCTCGAGCAGTCATTGAGGCGCGAGCAGCTGCCCCAGGATGTGGAGCGGCGCTATCTGGAGTTCATCAAGGCCGAGTTGGCGCCGCGCTATGCGGACTTCATCGGGCACGAGATCCAGAAGGCCTATCTCGAGTCCTATCACGATTACGGCCAGAACCTTTTCGACCGCTACGTGGCCTATGCGGATGCATGGATCGAAGATCAGGACTTCAAGGATCCCGATACGGGTCAGCTCTTGAACCGGGAGCTCCTCAACCAGGAGCTGACCAAGATCGAGAAACCGGCCGGCATCGCCAATCCAAAGGATTTCCGCAACGAGGTGGTGAAGTTCTCGCTTCGCGCCCGGGCCGGCAATCATGGCCGCAACCCGTCCTGGACGAGCTATGAGAAGATCCGCGATGTCATCGAGCGCCGCATGTTCTCGCAGGTCGAGGAATTGCTGCCCGTGATCAGCTTCGGCTCCAAGAAGGACAGCGAGACCGAGAAGAAGCACGGCGAGTTCGTGCTGCGGATGATGGAGCGTGGCTACACCGAGCGCCAGGTGCGGCGCCTAGTGGAATGGTACATGCGCGTGAAGCAGGCGGGCTGACAGAAGACGGAGGCAGATCAGGCGTTCCTATGTACATCATCGACCGGCGCCTCAACCCAGGGGGCAAGAGTCTGGCCAACCGCCAACGTTTTCTCCGCCGTGCCAAGGCGCAGATACAGAGGGCCGTACGCCAGACCGCAGGCGATCGGGACATCACCGATCTCGAACGGGGAGGGGAGGTCTCGATCCCCGCCGATGGTGTTCGCGAGCCCAGCTTCCGGAGGTCCGGTGAGGGCGGAGTGCATGATCACATCCTTCCTGGCAACAAGCGGTTCGTGGAAGGCGACACCATCGACAGGCCGCCCGGCGGCGGTGGCAGTGCGGCCGGAGGTGACAGCGGGGAAGGTGAGGACGATTTCCGCTTCGTCCTGACGCGCGACGAGTTTCTCGACCTGTTCCTCGACGATCTGGAACTGCCAGATCTTGCCAAGCGGCGCGTCGCCACGGTGGAAACGCAAGGTATGCGGCGGGCAGGCTATACGGTCACCGGCTCGCCCGTGAACCTCGCTTTGCTGCGCTCAATGCGCAACGCCCTGTCCCGCCGCATCGCCATGCGGCGGCCCAAATCCGAGGACCTGCTCCGCCTTCAGGAGGAGATCAACCGTCTCGAAGAGCAGGAAGGGGCGTCCGAGCGCCTGACCGCCCTGCGGCAGGAACTCGAGCTGCTGCAGCTGCGCACCAAGCGGTTCCCCTATATCGATCCCATTGACCTGCGCTACCGCCGGTTCGAGCCGGTCGCCAAGCCCGTGGCGCAGGCGGTGATGTTCTGCCTCATGGACGTGTCGGGCTCCATGACCGAGCACATGAAGGATCTGGCGAAGCGCTTCTACATGCTGCTCTACATTTTCCTGACGCGTCGCTACAAGCACGTGGAGATCGTCTTCATCCGCCACACCCACGAGGCCAAGGAGGTGGACGAGGAGACCTTCTTCAACAGCCCCGAGACCGGCGGAACGGTGGTCTCGTCGGCCCTGCGGGAGATGCAGCGGATCGTGGAGGAGCGTTATTCTCCGGATGCGTGGAACATCTACGCGGCCCAGGCCTCGGACGGCGACAACTCGCCCAACGACGGCACCACCAGCGCCGGCCTGCTGCGTGACGTAATCCTGCCGGTCTGCCAGTACTATGCCTATCTCGAGGTCGGCAGCGACAGCGACCGGATGCAGACCGGATTCATCAACCACAAAACCTCCCTGTGGCAGACCTATGAGACGCTCCAAGAGGGAGGAGCCAACCTCGCCATGCGCAAGGTGAACCACCGTCGCGAGATCTATCCCGTCTTCCGCGAGCTCTTCCGCCGACGTGACGCGGAAGCTGGAGCAAAGGTGCCATGAGCGTGATCGAGCACGACAGCCTGCTCTTCCATGGGGCCGATTGGGATTTCGGGACGATCCAGCGCATCCATGACGCTGTCGAGGCCATCGGTATCGGTGAGCTGGGGCTCGACGTCTATCCCAACCAGATCGAGGTGATCACCGCCGAGCAGATGCTCGATGCCTATGCCTCCATCGGCATGCCTCTGTTCTACAAGCACTGGTCCTTCGGCAAGCGCTTCGCCCTGCATGAATCGAGCTATCGTCAGGGGCTCATGGGACTGGCCTATGAGATCGTCATCAACTCGAACCCGTGCATCTCCTATATCATGGAGGAGAACTCGGCGACGATGCAGACCCTCGTAATCGCTCACGCAGCCTTCGGCCACAACCATTTCTTCAAGAACAACTACCTGTTCAAGGAATGGACGGACGCGGACGGAATTCTCGATTATCTCGAATTCGCCAAGGGCTACATCACGCGCTGCGAGGAGCGTTACGGGCATGCGGCCGTGGAGCGGGTTCTCGACGCAGCTCATGCCCTCATGTCCCACGGCGTCCACCGCTACCCGCGCAAGAAGCGGCCTGACCTGCGCTCGGAGGAACGCCGGGAACGCGAGCGCCAGCTTCATCTTGAGCAGACCTTCAACGATCTGTGGCGGACGGTGCCGACCAAGGGCGCGGCCGCAAAGCCGCAGCTGAGCGAGGAGCGTCGGCGCGCCCTTCTCGAGCTGCCGCAGGAGAACATCCTGTACTTCCTCGAAAAGTCGGCGCCGCGCCTGCAGCTCTGGCAGCGCGAGATCCTGCGCATCGTGCGCCAGATCGCGCAGTACTTCTATCCCCAGCGCCAGACCAAGGTGATGAACGAGGGCTGCGCCACCTACTGCCATTATCGTATAATGACCCGCCTGCACGAGACGGGGCAGATCAGCGACGGGTCTTTCCTCGAATTCCTGCAGTCTCACACGAACGTGACCCGCCAGCCCGAATTCGACGACCCGCATTACGGTGGCATCAATCCCTATGCGCTCGGCTTCGGCATGATGCAGGACATCGAGCGCATCTGCACGAATCCGACCGCGGAGGACCGGGAGTGGTTCCCCGACATCGCCGGCAGCGGCGATGCCATGGCGGTGCTGCGCGACGTGTGGGCGAACTACCGCGACGAAAGCTTCATCTCACAGTTCCTGAGCCCGCACCTGATCCGGCAATGGCGCATGTTCCATCTCGTCGATGATCCGGACCGGCCGGAGCTCATGATCGAGGCGATCCATGACGAACGGGGTTACCGGCGTCTGCGGCGCTCCCTGTCGCGCCACTACGATGTCGGCTGGAGCGATCCCGACATCCAGGTGATCGACGTGGACCTCGCTGGAGACCGGCGTCTGATCCTGCACCATCACGTCCTCAATCGGACCCTGCTGCACAAGGACGACGCCCAGCGAGTTCTCCAGATGGTGGCCAATCTCTGGGGCTATGCCGTCGTGCTGAAGGAAGTAGAGCCCTCTACGGGAGCGATCTTCCAGGAACACGTGGCTCACCCGCACGAAACGCTCTTTTGAAGGCTGGAACATCGGACCCGAAAGTGGATGCCACTTTTGTGATCGATCTGACGCTCCCTCTTGCTCGACGAGCGCATCGTTCGGGCAGACAAACGGGACGACTTTTCCGCACGTTGCGCCCGTTTGACGCAAAAAAGCCAGGGACTCACGCGATCATAGGATCTCCTGGGCTCGGCCCTGGTTTCGAGGGTCGGCTCCCTTGCAGGAGAATACCTATGGAACACAAGCCTGTAGAGAAGCTGCGTAGCGTCGCTGAAGTGCATGAGTTGAGCCAAGGTTTCCTGTCACGGCGCGAACGCCTCGAGCGTTGGGCCGAAGTATTGGAGCGCCAGCCGAAGCGGCGCTTGAGGTCCCTGGGCGAGATCGAGTTCGTTCCCAAGGACAAGCGGCCTGAACTGAGGTCCGATGAATCCCCCATCACGGTCGCCTTCGAGGATCCGGTCCTGCGGGCCGCCGGCCTGAAAGGTGACACGCTCGGGGATGCCATGGAGTTCTTCGAACTGTCCGAGGGAGCCTCCCATCGCCTTCTCTGCTCCTGCATGAACGGCTGGAGCATGGAAGCGGGCACCACGGCGCGGAAGGTCCATCGCATTGCGAACCCCGATCATCGGCTCATGCTGCTCACGACGGCCGGGCTGCTTACGGCTGCGCCTGCGGTGTTCTACCTGCTGAGCTGAAGGAAAGCTGCGGCACCGAGCCCGGCGATCGGCTGGGCCCGGTGCCGATTGTCTGGAGAGCCTGAATGACGGATGCTCCTCGTCGAATCGGACTGCCCTGGTACAGCCGCGAGGATTATCCCCGCATCCGCGACATGATGATCGACCGGCACAATCTCGCCCCAGCCTATGATTCCTGGTTGGCCGCGGCCGAGAACAACGAGAATGTGGGTCGTCAGGCCGGTCTTGAGGTAACACGTATTATCATCGAACCTGACGCCTTCGCACAATGGTGCCGGGACAAGGGCTTGGAGCCCGACGGCGCAGCACGCGTGCAATACGTTGCCGCGATGAGCGCCCTGAGCACGCCCTGAGCCGGCAACACTCCAATGAAGCCGAGGGCACCCCGGCACGAATGGCCAAGCCTTGAAGTCTCCACCCCTGTTCCTAATTGCTCGGGCTGTGCGCTGGAGGGACAGATTTGCTGAACGAGAACGGCTCAAGCAGCGATATTTCCGCTTTTCCCGCCAAACAGGACAATAGGGAGGCCAGGGACGGACGGACCATGCGGGCCGCCATCCTCACAGGACCTGGCCAGATCCAGATCAGCGAAGTCGAGCGTCCAGAGCCGGGCCCCGGCCAAGTACGCCTACGCCTGGAAGGATGCGGCGTGTGCGCCTCGAACCTGACGCCCTGGGCGGGACCGGAATGGATGCAGTATCCCACTGAGCCTGGTGCCCTTGGGCACGAGGCATGGGGACTGGTGGATGCGATCGGCGACGGTGTCGAGGGGCTGACGGTCGGCGACCGGGTTGCGGCACTCTCTTACAAATCTTATGCGGAATACGATCTGGCCGAGGCCGATGCGGTCATCCCCCTGCCGGATACCCTTGCAGGACGACCCTTCCCCGGAGAGCCGCTCGGCTGCGCCATGAACATCTTTCATCGGAGCGAGATCGAGGCCGGGCAAACGGTTGCGATCATCGGCATCGGCTTTCTCGGGGCTATCCTCACCAAGCTCGCCTCCGATGCCGGCGCTCGCGTCATCGCCATCTCGCGGCGGTCGTTTTCGCTCGATCTCGCCCGCCACATGGGTGCGGCCGAGACGATTCCGATGGAGGATCACGCCGCGATCATCGAACGCGTCAAGGAGCTGACTGGTGGCATATTCTGCGATCGTGTGATCGAAGCGGTGGGCAAGCAATGGCCTCTCGACCTTGCGGGCGAGCTCACCCGTGAGCGTGGCAAGCTCATCGTCGCCGGCTATCACCAAGATGGCCCGCGCCAGGTCAATATGTGGCTCTGGAACTGGCGCGGCATCGACGTGATCAATGCCCATGAGCGCGATCCAAAGATCTACATGCAAGGATTGCGCGAGGCCGTGGACGTCATCGTGTCCGGGCGTCTCGATCCGAGCGTCCTTTACACCCACACCTATCCCCTGGACCGGCTCGACGAGGCGCTCAATGCCACGCGTGATCGGCCAGATGGTTTCCTCAAAGCCCTGGTGACGTATTGATGGTGCAACAGGCTGTGCTCATGACGAATTCTGAGGCCTCTCTTGCGCGCCCGCGACTTGGCTTCCTCGGCGTCGGCTGGATCGGCCGCCACCGTATGCAGGCCATCCTCGGCACAGGCGCTATTGATGTGATCGCCATTGCCGACCCATCGCCTGAGATGGCCGCGGAGGCCGGCAAGCTTGCACCGGACGCGCATCAGGCATCGTCCCTCGATGAAATCCTCGATCTCGGCGTCGATGGCATCGTGATCGCCACCCCAAGCGCCATGCATGCGGAACAATCGATCAGGGCCCTGGAGCGCGATGTTGCCGTGTTCTGCCAGAAACCGCTTGGGCGCACGGCCCCGGAGGTGCAGGCGGTGGTCGATGCCGCGCGCAAGGCGGACCGGCTCCTGAGCGTCGACCTCTCCTATCGGTTTACGGAAGGCATGCGCCGCATCCGTGAGATCATCGACAGGGGTGAGCTGGGGCAGATCTATGCCGTGGACCTTGTGTTCCACAATGCCTATGGCCCGGACAAGCCATGGTTCTACGATCCGGTTCTCTCCGGTGGCGGATGCGTGATGGATCTCGGCGTTCATCTTGTCGATCTCGCTTTGTGGACCATGAACAATCCCAGCGTCGCGAGCGTGACGGGCAAGCTGTTCGCAGGCGGAGCGCCGCTCAAGGATTTGGCATCTCAGGTGGAGGATTACGCGGTTGCAACCGTGGAGCTGGAGACAGGTGCCGTGGTGCAGCTCGCCTGCTCTTGGCGCCTCCAGGCAGGTTGCGATGCGATGATCTCCGTTACGTTCTATGGAACGCAGGGCGGTGCGTCCCTGCGCAACGTGAATGGCTCGTTCTACGATTTCACGGCCGAGCGCTATCGGGGAACCTCGCGCGAGACGCTGACCACTCCTCCCGACGAATGGGGCGGCCGCGCAGCTGCGGACTGGGCATCACGCTTGGCCGCGGGTGAGCGCTTTGATCCCGCAGCGGAGAAGTTGGTGGATGTCGCTCGCGTGCTGGACCGCATCTACGGACGATAGTTGCACCCGTCCGCAAAACTCGCAAACAGAAGAAGCGACTGAACCCGGTTCAGCCGCTTCTTTCCTGAGTGCTAATCCGAACAGGTCAGAGAACCTCAAGGATCTTGCTGGGTTGAGCAGGTTGGCTCGAAGGCGCATAGCGGCGGATCATGCTGGCGCAGAATTCCGCAAACTCCTCCTTCACCTGCGGTGCACTGGTATGATGCGGGGCGATCCCGCGGTGCTCCGGCGTGAAGCAGAAGGTCACGGTCACGTCGAAATCCGCAAGTGCCTCCATCTGACGGTCGAACCAGTCCAGCGCATTCGGACGGAAGCTGTCCGCCCAGGAAAGGCCCGTGCGCAGGTACTTCACCCCAAGCCGCTTCATCCACGCCACCGCGTCGTCGAGACGGTGGTCCTCATAGTGGAACCATTGGCACAGGCCCATCTGCGGCGCGTACTTCGCAAATTCCTCAAGGGCGGGCTTCGGTGTGCCGTCTTCGCGCAGGAGACCCATATAGAAATGCCGATAATAGGACGAGCCTTCCGCCTCCCTATGACGCGTCGTGGCCTCCCAGGCACGAGGGAGGTCATAGAGGCTGTACCAGTGGATCTTCTGTACCTTGCCGATCAGGAGTTCTGCCGTCCGGTTCAAACCCCAGACTTGAACCTCCTCGGCCCCGAAGGTCGAGATGCCGACCTCGCTCACCCAGATGGGCTTGTCCGTCACGGCCCTGATCTCGTCGATCTTTGCAGGCCATTCATGGATCTGCCATAGGTTCCAATCGAGCGGGAAACCATGGACCGCGATGACATCGAGATGGTCGAGAGCCCCGTGGCCTTCCAGCTTTTTGATGAAGCCGGGATCGATGGGAGAAATGCCGCCGAGCACGCGCGGCAGGTTGGGGTTTTCGGCCTTGATCGCCTGACCCGCGGCAATCGCCATCTCGGAAAAGAGCTTCCAATCCGGATCGATCTCTGGATCCCAGTGGGATTTGTTGTTGGGCTCGTTCCAGATCATTGCGGCTTCGATCATGCGGTTCTCCCTTTGGCCGGGTAGACGGCACCCGCACCAGGCGGGGCATCGACGCGGCGGCAGATGTAAACTTCGGTTTCCGGATGCCGGACGATCTCAAACCCGGCGCTGCGGAGCATGGCTTCCACGCAGGCCGAATTCGGTGCCCACCAGTTCGTCGGGTCGTCAGCATAGCGGTGCTCGATGAAGTGCATCTTCGGATAGCGCGGGTCGTCGAAGTGGTCCGTCTGCCAGAAGGTGTAGTTTTCCTCGACCGGCATCACCTCCGTCGATCCGCGCTGCATCGATTGGAAAACAAGAAGGTCCTTGGCCACATGCTCGTGAATGAGGTCGAGCGCCAGGAGGGGATGGCGCAGATGGTACAGCACGCCCATGAAGAGCACGATGTCGAAGCGTTCGCCGAGCTGCCCCAAGTCGTAGACGGACAATTGGCGGAACTCGATGTCGTGACCCATCGTCTGTGCGGCGAAACGTGCTTGAGCCAGATAGGTCTCGTCGAAGTCGATACCCAATACGCGCTCTGCGCCCCGCTTCTTCATCTCCATGGAATAGAAGCCGCCGTTGCAGCCGATATCGAGTACGCTTTTTCCGGTGAGATCCTGCGGAATCGCATCGGCGAATTGCTGCCATTTGATGGCAGGGTAATTGCCGAGGAAATGATTGGGCGCCGTCCAGATGCCACCCTTCAGCTCGATATTGTGAAACCAGGGCCCGAGCGCTTCGGCTCTCCGGCGAATGTCCTCCGGCGGCATGGGATCGATGGCGTTCATCGTGGCGACTACTCCCTGTTCAAGTCATGAAGTCCACGCGGCAGCCGGCCCGCCGGCCAACCGAGGGCCACCCGAGCACCGGTCATGGTGTCATGCTGAGCGGCTTCGCTCAGCAATCCGATGGCAGCGCGGTAGCCATGCAAGGTTCCGACATCGACGTAGGCTTCGCCAGCCTTCACACCAATAGCCTTGCCGCCTTCGGTCAGATAGGCGTTCACGAGCGTGCCGAAGTATTCATCCTCGCGCTCGCGCGAGATCCAAAGCTGGCGCAGCGCCTCGAGAACATGGCCCGGCATCTTGAAGGCGCCCCAGATCCAGTGCGATGCGGCATCTGCTTTTTTCACCTGGATCTCTCGGACGTGCATCGTCTCGTCCAGGATTACCGCGTCGAAGACCTCCGGATTGTCGACCGGAAAGAGCAGAAACGAGAGAAGGTCTTCCGGCAGCTCCGCAAGCGCCTTTTCGGGAAACCAGACCGTATCCGGGAGGCCGACAATCACACTCTCATCGTGCCGAATGAGCGGAGCAGCCTGGAAGATCGCATCGCATAACCCGCTGGCCTGCGGTTGAACCACATAGGCGATGGAAGCGCTGCCGTAGCTCGCCCCATAATATTCCATGATGTCGGATTTCCCGGGGGAGATCACGAAGCAAATCTTATCTGCTCCGCCATGGATCATGCGTTCGACAAGGTACTCGCTGACCGCGCACGGGCGCTCGACGCCATTGTCGAGGCGGCTTCCGACAGGCAGAAGTTCCTTCGAGAACGCCAGCGGCTGGATTCGGCTGCCGATTCCTGCCGCGGGTATAATCCCCCACATGATCAGGCCTCCATCATGGCGGCAGGGCCACCGGCCGAGGGCGAGAGGAAAGTGGGGCCGCCGAGCAGGATCTCAAGCTCCTTGGCCCGATGCTCTGACGTATGCTCTTCGAGCGCCCGCTCTCTCCCTGCCTTGGCAATACGATTCAGCTCGGCGTCCGTGAGGTCGAGAGCTGTGACGACATCCTCAGTTTCCCTGGCTATGAGGACCTCTCGGCCAGGCTCGAAGAAGCTGTCGAGGCCCTGCCAGGAATCCGAGAGGATCGGTGCTCCGCAAGCGGCTGCCTCGAACAGGCGCCCGGATGGACACCAGCCCATCTCGGCCATCGCTTGCCGTGTGATGTTGAGTGTGAGGCGCGATGACGAGAAGAAGGCTGGATGCTCCGGCGGAGGAAGGTGGCACACGAAATGGATGTTGGGCTGCCAGGGGAAGTCCTCGGGATACTGCGCTCCGCCGATGAGGAAGCGACGGTCGGGCCGGCAGGCGGCGGGATCGATGAAGAGATGCTGCAGGGCATCCTGGCGATCCGCCGCGTAAGTGCCGAGATAGGAGAGATAGGACAGGTAGTGGTGGGTGCTCTGCACGGGGCGGTGCACGTCCGGATCGACATGCCCATAAAGCGGGGCAACGCGTCTAGCGCCAAGCTCCGTCTGCAGCCTTTCGAGAGCTCGGCCTCCTGTATAACTCAGGACCAGGTCGAAGCCGGCAAGCCCGCCGGGGCCGATGTAACTGATCGGCTCGCCGGCATCGAGACGCGAGAACGTCACCGGCGTGTCGAGATCGTAGAACACGCGAGAAGCGCGCGGGGCCATCAGAACAAGTTCGCCCGCGGCAATTCCGTCCGGACAATAAGACGTGACCATGGCCGCGTCTGCATCCTTGAGTTCCGCCTCTGCCCGGGCATGAATGCTGGCCCAGTCCTTGTAGAGGATGAGATCGCCGCCTGGGATCTCGATAAAGTCCCGGTTCGTGGCATAATAGGGCACGTCCTTCTCGAAGAATACCACCCTGTGCCCCCGTTTCGCCAGCGTCCGGCACAAACCCCGCCAAAGGGTCGCATGGCCATTGCCCCACGACGACGAGATGGTCAGGCCGAATATGACGATCTTCATGCGGCCACCACCTCGTTCAACCGAAGAAGCTTGGAGCCCCAATCGCCTACCACGAGAGTGCAGATCGAGGCTGGCTCCACCTCGAGGCGGTGGTATGAATCGATCGGCATACCAAGGTGATAGAGGAGGGCAGCCTTGATCACGTCGCCGTGGCTTACGAGAATGACCGAGCGGTCCGAATAACGGATGCGCAGCTGTTCCATGGCCCTGACAATGCGCCCTTGAGCCTCCAGCATCGTCTCGCCCTCGGGGGGGCGGCTGGTGCTGCGTGAATGATTCCAGGAGGACCAGCGCGGATCCTGATTCAGCATTTCAAAGCTTGTGCCGGTCCAGTGGCCGAAATTGACCTCGTTGATGTCCTCGCAAACCCGAACAGAATATCCGAGGCGAGAGGCAATGGGCTCCGCGGTTTCCAGCGCGCGTTCAAGAGGACTCGCGTAGATGCAAGCCACATCCTCGCTGGCGAAACGCTGAGCCAAACGTTCAGCCTGAGCCTTTCCGAGCGAGCCGAGATACACTCCTGCCATGCGCCCGCACAGAACTGTGCCGACTCGATCATGGGCCGCATGGCGCACCAGAAAGAACGTGGTGGTCACCTTGACCTCCTCCGTCCTAATCTTCATCGCCGTTGATGAAGCTTGCAGTTCGATCGCGTGCCTCGTTGTCGGTGAATTGCTGCGGCGGCGATTTCATGAAGTAGCTAGACGGGCCGATGAGGGCACCCCCGATCTTGCGATCCATGGCAAGTTTCGCGCAGCGCACCGCGTCGATCACGATTCCGGCGGAATTCGGAGAATCCCAGACTTCGAGCTTGACCTCCATGTTCAGCGGAACTCCGCCGAAGGTCGTCCCTTCGAGGCGAATGTAAGCCCATTTGCGGTCGGTGAGCCACGGCACATGGTCACTTGGCCCCACATGGATATCGCCCGCGGGCAGCGGGATGTCGAGTTGGCTCGAGACGGCCTGCGTCTTCGAGATCTTCTTCGATTCAAGGCGCTCGCGTTCCAGCATGTTTTGGAAATCTGTATTGCCGCCGAAATTGAGCTGGTAGGTGCGGTCGAGCCGCACGCCGCGCTCCCGAAAGAGATTGGCGAGCACGCGATGGACAATCGTGGCGCCGACCTGGCTCTTGATGTCGTCGCCGATGATCGGGAGACCGCGTTCCTCGAAGCGTCTGCACCATTCCGGGTTAGAGGCGATGAAGACCGGGATACAATTGACGAAGGCGCACCCAGCTTCCAGCGCCCGCTCGACATACCACTCGGTGGCTTGCTGCGAGCCGACAGGCAAGTAGGAAACGAGAACATCGGTCTTGGATTGTCTCAGGATCTCAGTAACGTCAGCCTCATCGTCGGGTGATTCCTCAACTGTCTCGCGCAGATACTTGCCAAGCCCATCCAGCGTCTTGCCCCGGTTAACGATGATCCCGCTCTGCGGGACGCTCGCGAACCGTTGCGTATTGTTCGGTTCTGCAAAGATCGCCTCGGATACGTCACGGCCCACCTTCGACGCATTCACGTCGAAGGCTGCCGATACCTCGACATCGCTGATGTGGTATCCGCCGAGCTCCACATTCATCAAGCCGGGCACAGGTTCATTGCCGTTCGCATCCTTGTAATAGGAGAGGCCCTGCATAAAGGACGAGGCGCAGTTCCCGACGCCCACGATGCCGACGCGGACCTTCCTCGAACTCATGACGGATCTCCCTTGTGTGGCCGCTCGGATGCATTCTTTTCAGGTAAAAGCGCATCAGCCGGCCGCAGGCATCTGGCATCGGCCTTTTTCAGAGCTTGGCTTTCAACGTTTGAAGAAGGTTTGTTGTTCCGCTCAGATTCCGCATCTGTGACTCTTGTCTTCACGACGAGGTGCCCAAACTTCCCGGTTGGTCAGGAACAAAGATGAAGGCGCGGAGTTTCCTGAGAGCAAAGTCAAGCTTGAGCAGGGATATATGGCGCGGATCTCGTTTGTCGAGATCCGCTGTGAAGCTCGCTCCTAAGCCGGAATGTGTGCAGGTTCTGCGTCTCCATTCCAGCTTAGGAGCGGGCTGCCGTTTCCTGTCCTATTCATCGGCGCCTAGGCCAGAAACTGATCTGGAGACATCTCGTGACGGATACGATCCTCATTACTGGCGGTGCAGGCTTCATCGGACGCTACGTTGCACGGTCTTGCCTTGAGCGGGGACACAAGGTGCGCGTGCTCGATAGTCTCATTGAGCAGGTCCATGGCGACAGGACGCAGGCTGAAGGGCTCGATCCAAACGTGGAGGTCATTGTCGGAGACGTCCGTGATGAGGCAGCGCTCCTGCGGGCGCTGAAGGGCGCCACGAAGGTTATCCACCTTGCGGCCGAGGTTGGTGTCGGTCAGAGCATGTACGCAGTCGATCGCTACGTGTCCGTTAACGATTACGGTACGGCCTTGCTGTTCCAGCAGCTCATCGACAACCCAGTGAAGCGGGTGGTCGTCGCGTCGTCTATGAGCATCTACGGCGAGGGTCTCTACAGGGATGCAGATGGGCGGATCCTCGAGGATGTCGCCCGCACGCCGCGTGCGACCGAGAGCGACCCCTGGGATCCGTTGGATGAACAAGGGCGACCTCTCATTCCAGTGCCCACCCCCGAGTGGAAGAAGCCCGCGTTGGCGTCAGTCTACGCCCTCTCGAAATATGTCCAGGAACGGCTGACGCTGACCCTCTGTCCGGCCTATGGCATGGAGGGCGTGGCGCTTCGGCTTTGGAACGCCTATGGACCAGGACAGGCCCTATCCAATCCCTATACAGGCGTTCTCGCCATCTTTGCATCGCGGCTCCACAACGGTCAGCCGCCGATGATCTTCGAAGACGGCCAGCAGCGCCGAGACTTCGTTCATGTGGAGGACGTGGCACAGGCCTTCGTCCTGGCCTTAGAGCATGAGAAGGCACCGGGCGGCGTCTACAATGTCGGCAGCGGACAGGATCGTACCGTTTCCGAGGTCGCCGAGCTTCTGTCTCGGGCGATGAACCAGCCGATGGGACCGGAGATCGCCGGCAAGGCGCGCATTGGTGACATTCGCCATTGCATCGCTGATATTGGAAAGATTCAGCAGGAGCTGGGCTACAAGCCAAAGAAAGATTTCATGCAAGGCTTGGCAGAGTTGGCTGAATGGGTAGCCAAGCAGGAAGCCAAGGACCTCGTCAATGAAGCTCGAAAGGAGCTGGAATCGCGAGGCTTGGTGGCATGACAGAATCTGACACATCGGCTGCTGCGCCAGCCGCAATCCGCCGCCGCCCTGTTCTGGTGACCGGTGGCGCCGGCTTCATCGGCTCCAATCTTGCCGATCACTTTGCGAGCGAGGGGCACGATGTTCTGATCTATGATGCCTTGGCCCGTCCCGGTGTTGAGCGCAATCTGGAATGGCTCAAGAAGCGACATCCGAGCAAGATCTCCACCGTAATCGGGGATATTCGCGACGAAACCTCTGTCGCCGAGGCCACGCGCAATGCGCAGGCCGTTTTTCACATGGCGGCTCAGGTTGCGGTGACGACCAGCCTCGTCGATCCCCGCGAGGACTTCGAGATCAATATCCGCGGCACCCTGAATGTCCTTGATGCGCTCAGGCGGCGCGACAAGCGAGTTCCGTTGATCTTCGCCTCTACGAACAAGGTCTATGGGGACCTCGCGGATGTTGAGCTGGAAAGGACGAACGATTCCTACAAACCCCGTGACCCTGCGATTAGAAAAACTGGGATCGGCGAAACGAGGCCCCTCGACTTCCACACACCCTATGGCTGTTCGAAGGGAGCCGCCGATCAATACGTATTGGATTACGCCCGCTCCTTTGGAGTTCCGACCTGCGTCATGCGCATGAGCTGCATCTACGGACAGCGGCAGATGGGAACCGAGGATCAGGGATGGGTCGCCCATTTCCTGATCCGGGCTCTTCAGGGCGAACCCATCACCATTTATGGCGACGGCTGCCAGGTTCGTGATGTGCTCGACATTTCCGATGCTGTCGCAGCCTACGCTTCCGCCTGGAAACGGATCGACGCGGTTCAGGGACGAGCCTTCAACCTCGGCGGCGGCCCGGCGAATGCCATCAGCCTGCGTCAGCTCCTCACCCACATCGAGGATGTCATCGGTCGCCCGGTCGAGACGATCTACGCCGATTGGCGTGCCGGCGACCAGCGCTACTACGTCTCTGATACCCGCCTTGCTGCTCGTGAGCTCGGGTTGAAGCAGCCGATCTCCTGGCTGAAAGGTGTGGCTGCTCTGGCGACTTGGCTGCAGGAAGAGAGGGGATTGGTGCGCTTGAGTTCATCGCCGTCTCGCATCCAGAATGCAGAGGCTACGTCATGAGGGCGTCTCCCGGGTTCAAGTTGCGTCATGTCGAGAGCTGCCATGGCATGGCCTGACGAGAAAACAGGTCTGCATGTTCTGATGACGGCAGATGCAGTCGGAGGGGTCTGGCAATATGCGCTCGATCTCTCTGAAGGGCTGCGCCCGCACGGTGTCAAAACGACCATAGCCGTTCTGGGGCCTCCCCCTTCTGCAGATCAGCGCGCGATGGCTGAAGCCGCTGCTGCGACGCTCATCCTGACAGGTCTCCCGCTGGATTGGGCGGCACCTTCTCCGCACGAGGCCGAGGGGACTGGCCGAGCGATCACCCGCATTGCAGCGCATATTCGCCCGGACGTCGTTCACCTCAATACCCCGGCACTGGCTGCCAGTGCAGCGTTTGACGTTCCTGTCGTGGCAGTCTGCCACTCCTGTGTCGCCACCTGGTGGCACGCCGTGAAGACCGGGCCACTGCCGGAGGAATTCGTTTGGCGGACGGAACTCGTCAAGCGAGGCTATGATTCCGCCGCGCGGCTCCTTGCGCCGACACACGCATTCGCTCAAGCCACGGCTCAGGCCTATAAGCTCCTGCAGACGCCGATCGTCGTCAGAAACGGCCGGCGGGCCATGCCGGTGACCGGACAAAGGCAACCCAATGAGTTCGTCTTCGCGGCAGGGCGCCTCTGGGATGAAGGCAAGAATGTCGCCGTCATCGATCGGGTCGCATCACGCCTGACTATCCCCATCCTTGCTGCCGGGCCTCTTGAAGGACCGAACGGTACGAAAGTTATGGTGGCTCACGCCAGAGCGTTAGGTCGGTTGAGCGACGCAGAAATTGCGCAGTATCTGGGTGCGCAGCCGATCTTCATCTCGATGGCGCGGTATGAACCCTTCGGTCTTGCGGTTCTGGAAGCCGCCCAGACGGAATGCGCCCTGGTCTTGTCCGACATTCCAACCTTCCGCGAACTGTGGGAGGACGCTGCCCTGTTTGTCGATCCGAGCGATGAGGACGCGATCGCCAAAGCAATTGAGCACCTTCTTGACCATCCGAAAGCCCGTGCCGATCTGGGGCGCGCTGCTCGAAAGCGAGCGGACGCCTATACGGTAGAGGCCATGTGCGCGGGTGTTCTGAACGCTTATCGTTCTGTCTTGTGTCAGAATCCTTTGAGACCCCCCGTTGAGGGAGCAACTGCATGAAGGTCGTCTATTTCACGCATTCCCTCGCCTCCTGCTGGAATCATGGCAACGCGCATTTTCTGCGTGGAGTCTTGCGTGAACTCGCCCACCGTGGACATGCGGTTGTCGCCTACGAACCGCAAGGAGCCTGGAGCCTGGAGAATCTCCTGAAGGATCACGGAGATGCGGGGCTTGATGCCTATCGCAGCCGCTATCCCGAGTTGTCCGCAACCGTTTTCGAGCCCAGTCTCGATTTCGAAGCAGCCCTTAGCGATGCCGACGTGGTCATCGTTCATGAGTGGAATGAGCCCTGGCTGGTCGCCGCGCTTGGCAAGGTGCGGCGCCTGGGTGGCCGTTTCACGCTCCTCTTTCACGACACGCACCACAGGGCGGTGAGCGATCCCAATGCCATCCGCCAATTCGATCTCGAAAACTACGATGGTGTCCTCACCTTTGGGGAAGCGCTCGCGGAGGTGTACCGCCGTTGGGGGTGGGGAAATCGCGTCCATGTCTGGCACGAAGCCGCCGACACCCGGCTGTTTCATCCCCCAGTCCACGAGGGAGAGCGGAAAGGACTCGTGTGGATCGGAAATTGGGGGGATGGCGAGCGGAGCGCGGAACTTGAAAGTTTCCTTTTCCGTCCTGCGCAGAGGGTTGGTCTGCCTCTCGATATTTATGGTGTCCGTTATCCCACCAAAGCGCTTGAAACACTTGACCGCTATGGTGTGACCTATCGCGGCTGGCTGCCAAATGCCTGCGCACCTGAAGTTTTTGCAAGGCATCTAGCGACTGTGCACGTGCCGCGCCGTTTCTATGTCGACGTGCTCCCGGGCATTCCAACCATCCGTGTCTTTGAAGCCCTCGCCTGCGGCATTCCGCTGATCTCCGCACCGTGGAACGATGCGGAAGGCCTGTTCAACACGGGGGTGGACTATCTGGTCGCTCAGGACGAGGCGCAGATGGAACGCCACATGAAAGCGGTTCTCAACGATCCTGATTTACGCCGCTCACTGGTGGAGAACGGTCTCAACGCGATTCAAAGCCGCCATTCCTGCGCACACCGGGTCGATCAGCTCCTTGCTATTCTTGAAGATCACGGCACGTCGGCACCGATGGAGATGTCCGCATGAAGATCGCCTTTTACGGTTCCAGCCTTCTATCATCGTATTGGAATGGAGCCGCCACCTACTATCGTGGGCTCCTGAGCGACCTCGCTCGCCGCGGCTACAGCATCACTTTCTATGAACCAGATGCTTTCGATCGCCAGAAGCATCGCGACATCGACCCGCCGGAATGGGCTGAGGTGAAGGTCTACCCTGCGACCGCAGAGGCCATGCAGGGCGTCGTCGCCGAGGCGGCAAAGGCTGACGTTGTGGTGAAGGCCTCCGGAGTCGGCGTGTTCGACAACGAGTTGCTGGAAGGAATTGTCGCTTCTTCACGTCCCGATGCCATCCGCATTTTCTGGGACGTGGATGCGCCTGCAACCCTGACCGAGTTGCGTGAGGCCCCCGATCACCCGCTTCATCGCGCCATGCCTGCTCTCGACCTTGTGCTCACCTATGGCGGCGGCCCGCCGGTGATCGAAGCCTATGAGGATTTCGGCGCCCGCCGTTGCATCCCGATCTACAATGCCTGTGATCCTATAACCCACCATCCGGTTCCAGCAGAGGAGCGCTTCAAGGCTGATCTGTCCTTCCTCGGCAATCGCCTGCCCGATCGAGAGGCGCGCGTGGAGCAGTTCTTTCTGGAGCCGGCTGCACGGCTGCCAAATCGCAGCTTCCTGATCGGCGGCAATGGGTGGGAGACAAAGGGTATGCCGTCGAACGTGCGCCACATGGGTCATGTCTATACCCGCGATCACAATGCCTTCAACACGAGTCCGCTCGCCGTTCTCAACATCGCCCGTGACTCGATGGCCGATACGGGCTACTCGCCGGCAACCCGCGTTTTCGAGGCTGCGGGAGCCGGGGCGTGCCTGATCACAGATGCTTGGGTCGGTCTGGAACTTTTCCTCAAAGAGGGCGAAGAGGTTCTGGTGGCAAGGGACGGCAAGGACGTCGCTGAGCATGTCGAAGCTCTGACACCGGAGCGGGCTCGTGCCATTGGCGATGCTGCGAGGGTGCGGATCATGGCCGAGCACACCTATACCCGCCGTGGTGCCGAGGTGGATGTCATCCTGCGCGAGGAGGCGTCCCAGAAGCGCGAAAGGAGCGTGGCGTGACCAAGCTCCGCGTCGTCGTCCTAGGGTTGAGTTTATCGTCCTCGTGGGGAAACGGCCATGCGACGACCTTCCGCGCCTTGTTGCGGGCTTTCACGGCGCGCGGGCATGACGTGCTCTTCCTTGAGCGCGACGTGCCGTGGTACGCCTCGCATCGCGATCTGAGAGAGCCTGATTTCTGCCGTCTGGAATTCTATTCGAGTCTGGAGGATCTCGGGCGCTATCATGAAGCGATCAAAGAGGCCGATGCGGTTGTTGTCGGCTCCTATGTGCCGGAAGGCGTGAATGTCGGCCGCTACGTTCAGCGCATGGCAAATGGCGTCGTGGCATTCTACGACATCGATACGCCCGTCACGCTCGCGAAGCTGGAGAGAGGCGATTACGAGTATCTCGCACCGAATCTTATCCCCGACTACAACGTCTACTTTTCCTTCACTGGTGGTCCGACGCTCGACCTACTTATGGAGCGATACGGCTCTCCGGCTGCACGAGCATTGTACTGTTCGGTCGATCCTGAGGCCTATCCGATCCTCGAAGAAGAGAAGCGCTGGGATCTCAGCTACCTGGGCACCTACAGTTCAGACCGGCAGCCGACACTGGAGCGGCTTTTGATCGAGCCGGCTCGGAAAGCTCCGCATCTGCGCTTCGTCGTTGCCGGGCCTCAATATCCGGCAGAGATCGAGTGGCCCGAGAATGTCGAACGCATCGATCATGTTCCGCCAAGCGCGCATCCGACCTTCTATGCTCGAAGCCGCTACACCCTCAATGTCACGCGAGCCGATATGATAAGGGCAGGGTACAGCCCGAGTGTTCGCCTCTTTGAGGCTGCGGCCTGCGGAACGCCGATCATTTCCGACATATGGGACGGGATCGAGACGCTGCTCGAGCCAAATCAGGAGATCCTTCTTGCTCGCCAGCCCGACGATGTTCTCGACATGCTTGGATCCTGGTCGGACGACCGGAGAGGAGATCTGGGAGCGCGCGCGCGCCGCCGCATTCTCGGTGAGCACACCGCCGGTCATCGTGCCGCATCGATGGAGCAGGATCTTTTTGAAGCCATTCGACGCCAGCGTCAGGAACGGCCTCTGGCTCTGGCAGTTGAGTCCTGACGCTATGAATAGATTCAAAAATGAGCATTGAACAAATGCCATGCTTAGCGGTTGGGACAAAGTAGGTTTGTACCTTGGGACCCTCTGAGGGTCTGAAAAGGAGAGCGTTCTCATGAAGAATGGCAAAAGCAAGCATGTTCTCGTAGCCGGTGGAGCCGGATTTCTTGGATCACACCTCTGCGATGCCCTTCTCAGCGAAGGCGCTCATGTGACTGTCCTTGACAATTTTCAAACGGGGCGAAAGCAGAATATCCGCCACTTTGAGCGGGAGCCACGCTTCGACATTATCGATAGCGACATCATCAAGCCGCTGCCCGCCCGGCTGCGGTCCAAGCGCATGAAGATCGATGAAGTCTTCAATCTCGCCTGTGCAGCCTCCCCCCCGCATTATCAGGCCGATCCCGAGCACACGATGCTGACGAGCGTCGTGGGCACTCACAACTTGCTCACCTTCGCTGAGGCAACGGGCGCGCGCTTCTTCCTTGCCTCGACAAGCGAGATCTATGGCGATCCAGAGGTTCATCCGCAAACTGAAAGCTATTGGGGCAATGTCAATCCGACAGGTCCACGTGCGTGCTACGATGAGGGTAAACGGGCTGCGGAGACGCTGACGTTCGATTTCGACCGGTTAGGGAGAGTTGATGTACGTGTGGCACGGATCTTCAACACCTATGGACCGCGCATGCGCGCTGACGACGGGCGGGTCGTTTCGAATATCATCTGCCAAGCTCTCGCGGGGGACGATATCACCGTCTATGGAAACGGCAGCCAGACGCGCTCGTTCTGCTATGTGTCGGATCTTGTCGATGGGTTCTTGCGCCTCATGGCCTTTGAAGGTCCATTCCCCGGCGCCGTAAATCTCGGCAACCCGGTCGAGCTCACGGTTGGTGATTTGGCCGAAAAGGTTCTGGCTATGACGGGTTCTTCATCGCGTATTGTCGCGCGGCCACTGCCGATCGATGACCCGCGTCGCCGCTGCCCCGATATTTCTCTGGCCAAGAGGCTCCTTGGCTGGTCGCCACGAACATCCCTGGATGCTGGCCTGAAGACGACGATTGCCTGGTTTTCGGAGGATCAGCCCGAGAATGGCAAAGCCGTTCAGAAGGTGCCGAACCTGGGAAATACAATTTCCGCCGGATAGGTCTGAAGCTGCCCAATAGCCATTCAGAGGCGAAAATGAAAGTGCGCTGGCGAGGGCCAGCGCACTTTCATTTGTTTGACTTGAAAGAGAGTTTCGCGATCCTTTGGTAGAATTCCAATACAGAAAGGCGCTCCAGAAGGAGCGCCTTCTTTCTTGCAAATTCAGGGGCTCAGCTCTTCGCCACACCAAGCGTGTCAGCCATCCGGGCACCACGAGCTCCCAGAGGCTGGTCGGAGCCCTCGGTCGTATCCTTGGCCGTTTGGTGCTCCATCTCCGCATTGATCTCAGCACCCAGCAGCACAACGATCGTCGACAGCCAGATCCATGTCATGAAGCCTATGACGGCGCCGAGTGAGCCATAGGTCTCATTATAGCTTCCGAAATTCGCGACATACCACGAGAACAGCATAGAGACGGCAAGCCAGAGGACAGCGGCCACGATCCCGCCGGGAGTAACCCAGCGCCATTCAGCCTTGTCACGGCTTGGCCCGAAACGGTAGATCAGCGACAAGCCGAATACGACCCCGATCAGGAGGATCGGCCAGCGCGCAAGAGACACCAGCCATTCGGTACCGGAGCCCAAGCCGATAAAGTTAAGGGCGATCGGCAGAACGATGATCCCGGCAAGAGCGACGAGAATGAAAGCGATCGCACCCAAGGTGAACGAAAGAGACAGCAAGTTCAACTTAATGAAGCTTCTCTTCTCATCTTCCCCGTAGACGATGTTGAGGGCATCGAAGATGGCTTTCATGCCAGCATTGGCGCTCCATAGCGACAATACCAGGCCGAAGATGAAGCCGAACCCAAGCGCACCGCCTCCTTTTGAGGCGATCCGGGTGACCTGCTCGCGGATAATGTCGAGAGCGCCACCAGGCATCACGCCCGATAATGTGTTCAGATGATCTTGAATTGTGGCGGGATCGGCGAAGAGGCCATAGATCGACACCAAGGCAGCAATGGCAGGGAACAAGGCCAGCAGGGCATAGTAGGTAACACCGGCTGCAACCGACATGATGCGGTCTTTGTTGAATTCTTCGTAGGTGCGCCACAGGATGTCCTTCCATCCCAGTGCCGGGATCTCCGTCGGGGTGTCGGCGCTTCGCCCGCGCCCCGCCTCGGCAGCGGCATGCGGTGGAGCATGCTGCTTTTCGCCGAAGTCTGAATCGGCGTTCTGTGTCTGGCGCCGCGCCGGCGTCGGGGCTGTCGATGGACGTCCAGAACGGGCCGGCGCAGAGCGCTCTCCCCCCACAACGAGCCGTACGAGAGCCCATCCGAGCACCACGGCCCACATGGTCGTGACAGTCGCGGATGAGGAGGATTGCCGCGCTTCAGGTTGCGGGATTGCCGGATTATTCGCCATTGTCGGATACAGCCTCGGTTGTCGGATGCAGGCCCAACGGCCTGGTTCAACCGTAAACCTCCCGAATAACTCAACGGTTCCACGGACTTATTGGGACTGGACGACCTTGGATGACCATCACACGGTCTCTGTCCCCGAAAGCATTGCAGTGATGAAAGATGGAAACGGATTGTGCATGCCCGCACTTTGATCGCGGGCTTTAACCCAGATGCAAGATTCTCTGGACCAGTGTCTCTCTCGATCCACGAGGAGGGTCTGAGATGGACGAGTGGTCAGGACGCAAATGGGAGCCAGTGACCGAGGAGCGTCTGCTCCGAGCGATCGATGTGCTCGTCGAGATCGCGAAGGAGCACGGGCCGACTTTCAATCCGGTTCTTGAGACAGTCCGGCAGGAACTGCACGATTTCCGCTGTCGAACCCAGCCTTCAACCGATCAGGTTGCCGATACTCCCATTCGCAAGGTGGGTTGAGCCTTCTGCCGCTAAGAAACTTCAGGGGAGCACGGGAAGAAACTTTGTTGCGGATCGGTGCTTGTCCTTTGCTCCCTCGGCGGCTTGTTCTCAGCTGGGCTGAAGCTGCTATTCACGCAAAAGTCGCTCCAGACCTCCCCGAAGTCCCGCAGTGTGATACCGAAAGGCATTGCTGTCAGCTATTAGAAAGCGGGTGACCTTCTAGGTTTCTTGGAGGTGGGCGACACCGACGATCGTGACCATGCTCAGGAGGCTCTCGATGGCATTCGTGCTGAAGAGCTTGACCAATCTTGTTTGAGCTCGACCTGGAACTTGTGCGACGTCATGGTCGGGTTTCCCGCTCAAAAGCGACCTGAGCAGTAGGAACTAACATAGGTTAGTTTCGTTCCCCGGCTTATGATGAACAATTATTCAGATGACATTCCTGTGGTTCTGCTTGTCGAGGACGAACTCCTCGTGCGGATGGCAGCGGCCGGCGACTTGGAGGAGGCTGGCTTTCATGTACTGGAAGCCGCCAATGCCGACGTGGCTCTCGCGGTTTTGGAGGCCTGCTCTGACACAGTCCAGGTGCTTTTCACAGACATCGACATGCCAGGCTCCATGAATGGCCTCGATCTGGCCGAAAGCGTTCAGCAGCGTTGGCCACACATTTCCCTGTTGATCTCCTCCGCCTATCACAAACTGCATCCCGGGCAGATCCCGGATGAAGGACGATTCGTGCCCAAGCCTTATTCCAGCGAGGATGTGGTCCAGCACATCCGCGAACTCGTGACCAGCCATTGAGGCACACTCGACTAATGGGCTTGCGGGCGCGGCTTCATCCAGGGTCGGACAGGCATGGTCACAATCCCCTGTAGCTGACGGTAATTCCCACTTTGAAGTCTCGCGTCCTGCCTGGCGGGATCAGAACAATGCCTGGCTTGGCGGAAAACTCACCGTCAAAGTCTTCTGGATCTGCATGACCCTGCCAGGGTTCAATACAGATGAAACCGGCTCCAGGCTTGGTCCAGATGCCCAGATGCGGCATATCTGGGAAATCAATGCGGATCGAGCCACCATTCGGCGCCCCATAGATGACGGACTTGCTCACCAAACGGTCAAAAACGAGGGCATCTGCCTCGAAATGGCTGTCACGCAATGAAAGCGTTTGCCCGCTCACGGGGCTCGTCTCGACATCCCGGCTGATTAGGCCATCGACGGGCCGGCGGATCGGGGCTGTTTCTTCGCACTCGAAGCGGATGGCGTGTGCCTCCCTCAGTGCCCCAAACGGTAGCGGCCAACGAAAGGCCGGGTGGAAGCCGAAGGAAGCTGGCATGTTGGTGGGGCCAGTATTGGTGATCGACGCCGTGATGGTGAGTTTCGCCCCGTCAACCTCATAGGAAACATCGAGCCGGAAGGGGAATGGATACTGCTTAAGCGTGGTCTCGTCGGAACAGAGGCGAAAGCGGCATTGGGACGGACCAGCCCCATCGATCTGAAAGCGGGAGAGGCGTGCAAAACCGTGCTTTGGCAGTGCATATTCTGCCCCGTCCACTCGGAATCGGTCGCCTCTCACACGGCCGACGATAGGAAAGAGCAGTGGCGAGCGTCCGGTCCAGAAGGCAGGATCGCCGTCCCACAGAAGATCTCGGCCCTGCTCGTCCTGAAGCCGCACAAGCTCAGCACCCTTCTCGGACACCTCGGCTCGAAGACATGGGCTCGAAATGGTAACGCTCATTCGGTCAACTCCTTGCCTAAGGGGCTGAACTTAGCATGAAGCGTCCGTTAGAGCCCATCCGAGCGCGAAGGTATCGACACATTTCAGTGAGTGCCGGGTGGAGCCGTGTTCTCAGTTCTGAGGATGAATGTGCAGCTTCGACCAGGCGCGGTAAGGACCGAGTCGGGTCGTTCTGATCAAAGGCTCTCTTGGCTGGAAGCTCTAGCATAGAACGAGGACTAGTGCAGGAGCATGCCTCATTACGACCATCCAGAGCGCACCTCACACGTTCAGAGTGTCAGCCATGACGACCTTTCCATAGATCGTGCTAGCCGCTCAACAGCTTCGCGTTTCTTTCAAGGCGAGGCTTGATGAGCATTGTGTTCCAGCGCGTCAGAAGCTCTGGGATTTGTGAGGCTGCCATCGGTTTCGCATAAAGATAACCTTGGGCATGATCGCATCCCAGCTCACGCAGACGCCGGGCCTGACCGTGCGTTTCGACGCCTTCGGCAGTCACGTGGAGCTGCAGGCTCCTACCAAGACTGATAACGGCCACTATGATTGCCTCATCATCGGAGTCCTTCTCCAGATCTCGTACGAAGCTACGATCGATCTTGATGTGATCGACGGGAAACTGTTTCAGGTGAGTCAGCGAGGCATAGCCGGTGCCGAAGTCGTCGAGGGCAATCTGGACACCATGGGCGCGGAACTGCGAGAGAGCTGAGGAGACGTTGTTAGAGTTCTTTCCGAGAAGGACAGTCTCCGTAACTTCGATCTCGAAAAGCGTCGGCGGAACTTTGAGCCAGTCAAGTGTTCTCAAGAAGCTGTCCACGAGCGCCGATTGGCCGAACTCGGCTGGAGACAGATTGAGTGCAATACTGCCGAAAGGAAGGTCCTGGTCCATCCATTGGCGTACATCTGCTGCGATCTTCGAGATCAGGACTTTGCCGATGGAGATTGCTGCCTCATGATCTTCAAAGACAGCTCCGAAGTAACTGGGGGTTAGAATACCTTCGGTCGGATGCTGCCAGCGCGCCAGTGCTTCGAGGCCAACAATCTCCCCTGTCGTCAGACTTACCTTCGGTTGATAAAATGGAATGATCTGATCATTAGCGACGGCGTCGCGTATCCCTCGTCCCAGGGAAACGCGCTGCTCGATAGCTCGTCGCATCTCCGGCGAGTAGGTAATGACCCGGTTGCGACCCTGCGACTTCGCTTGGTACATCGCGATGTCCGCGTCCTTCACCAACTCTGCCGACGTTCCATCGTGGTCCGGGAAGGCGGCGATGCCGATGCTTACCCGGCTGACGAGGGTTCGCTTCTGGTAAGTGAAGGGCTGACGCAGCATCTCTGAAATCAAGCCGCCCAAGCGCGTGGAATTCTCGAGCTTGAGGGGCTCAACGACGAGCACTGCGAACTCGTCTCCGCCGATCCGGGCCACGGTATCGCAACTGCGGACCATGGCGGAGAGACGACGGGCTGTCTCCTGCAGCAGAGCATCGCCTGCGTCATGCCCGAGAGTATCGTTGATGTCCTTGAAGTCATCCAAATCGATCAGCAACAGGCTTACGCTCGTACCGCTTTGCTTGGCTGCAGTGAGTGCTGCCTCAAGTCGATGCTGGAAGAGATTGCGATTGGGAAGACCCGTCAGACCATCATGATTGGCCGAGCGCCAGATTTCCTCCTCCGCCTCCTTCTGCTCGCTGATGTCGAACGTCACTCCCACGATCCGATCGATTCCGGCCTTTTCGGCTCGCGCTCGCAGCCATCGAACCTCGCCGCTGGGCATGACATAGCGGCATTCCATCGCGTCAGAGCCGCTGACCTGTATCTGTTGAAGGAAATCATCCACCTTCTGGCGATCGTCCGGGTAGATGCCTGTCATGAACGTTTTGTCAGTTCCAGGCTTGATGCCGAGAAGCGCCAAGGAGTTATCGGACCGTGTCGTGACCCCTGTCTGCGGATTGAACTCCCAAGCGATCATATGAGCGGCCTTCAAGGCAAGCTTCAGGCGTTCTTCACTCTCGCTCAGAGCCTGCTCGGACTGCTTGCGTTCGTGAATATCCATGGCAATGCCGAACCATTGTTCAACCTTGCCTTGCTCGTTCTTGAGCGGCTGACCTCGGATGATGAACCAGCGATGCACACCGTCGGAAGCGCGGCGTAGCGGCACTTCCAATTCAAACGAGCTATCCTTTGCAAGAACTTCCTTCCAGCGCTCAAGAATCTGCTCGCGGTGGAGGGGGTCGACAACGGTAAGCCACCCCTTGTTACCTGTGTCGGGGCGCAGTCCCGTGTACTCATACCAGACATCGTTGCAGTAAGTGAACTCGCCGTCCGGAGCGCTGAACCAGACCACCTGTGGCGAGGTAAACGATAGGGGCAGGACGTCGACAAGCGTACGGAGACGGTTCTCGCTTTTGCGCAGGCTCTGTTCCGTCTGCCGAAATTGAGTAATATCACGGGAGATGCACAGAAAGCCCTGAGGAACTCCATCCCGAGTCAGGATGGGGGTAACGACTACGTCCCACCACTTCTGTAATCCTGACGCTGCTGCGCCGAATCCTTGAAAACGTCCGATTCCGCCGTTCTTGGCGTTATCGATCGCTTCCTGCGCCTCCCTGTCGGTACTGCTCCAGTAATCTGTCCATTCACAACCCTCGACGGTCCCAAAATCCGCGATATTCATTGCGCGCAGGCCGCCCCGACTCATGAATCGGAGGCGGCCCTCAAGGTCGAAGACTGTGATGCAATCATCGGAGCTCTCCAGTAGGCATCGCGTAAGTTCTTCGCGCTCTGCTGCCGTTCTGTTGGCGAGCTTCAATTCGAGCTGGCACACGACCGCTTTAGCGAGGGCTGCCAGGGCCTCCTCTTGTTTCACAGTCAATCCTTGAGGGCGAGCTTCACGGTCGAGCACACACAGCACACCGAGCGGCAAACCGTCTTTCGTCTTCAATGGTGCTCCGGCATAGAAAGACAAGTTCGGATATTCCACGATGAACGGGTGGTTTCGAAACCGGGAGTCGGCCGCCATATCGGGAACAATGAACACTTCAGTCTGAAGGATCGCATGGTTGCAAATCGAATCTTCGCGGGGTGTCTCCGAGACCTCTAGGCCGATCTTCGCCTTGAGCCATTGCCTATGCTCATCCAAGAAGGAGATGAATGCGAACGGCGTGTCGCAGATCTGTGCCGCAATCTTTGCAATTCTATCGAATTCAAGCGCCGGCTCGATATCCAAAATGTCATGTCTCTGAAAAGCAGTGATGCGATCGATTTCCTTCCATGGAGGCAGGTTGCTATGTCTGGAACATTCTACCATTCGAAAACTGCCCGTTCGGAAGCCTCTGAGACGCTCAGAACATGTCGGAGTTTAACCGACACAGCGGAATGGCATCATGCCTCGAGCATAACTCGATCCGCCGCTCACAAAATACTCGGGCTAGCAACCGGTAAGATGGCAACGCGCCATGCCCATCCAAGAGAAGGGCCGGGTCAAATTGGTGACTAACGTATCATCTGCACTGAACTGAAATACACTCAGTTCAAGAAGTAGCTTTCTCTTCAGAACAAGGTCAAGGAGCACTGAAATCCTTCGATGAGTTATAGTTAATAAACTTCGCAATCACGTATCGAAGCAATCTTCGAAAGTGTGTTGCCTCCGGCTGGTTAATAACAGTTCACGTTCGTGCGTGACACTCAAAGGAAGCTCATGAACGGAGGCATGCTTCACGCAATCTTCGTCGGATACAAATCGTGCAAGGCTGATCGTGCAACCATAAACCTAACCCTATGGGCTTGGGCCGACAGATAGCCTTCGTTATCCCGTTCGGGGAGTGGTGAGATTCGCCCGGACTGATCCTATTCCCGAAAGCAAGCACGGTGGCGAATAGGTGCTTTTACGTAGCGCAAATCTGCGGATACTACGTAGTAATTGAGTTTCGACCTGGCGCGACAGACGGAAACTTACGCAACTCTGAAACATCGATGTTGAAAAAACGCGTGCTTTGTCAAATTGTTGGAGTTGCCATCCAAGGGTGTTCATGTCCGCTGAATAAGCGAGAACTCCGTTTAACGGCTGTTTAAGGTTCGTTAAAAGGCATTAACCATGATGCTGTAGGCGCTCCCATTATTTACGTATTGTCCGTGAACAGGACAAAATATACTTATTGGACATCGCCGATGAACGCGAACGGGTTGAGTAAATAAGTCGCGAAGGGCGAGAAGAAGTATGTAAAACGCACTTAATTACTAAGGCGGGGCAGAAGAAAATGTATATCGTCGTCGATGACCGGCAGATGGTAACGTCCGGATATGTTGCGAGCTTTAAGCGTGAAGGCATATCCTCCCTGGGCTTGTATGCGAATGAATTTAACGAATGGCTGGAATCGGCATCCGATGCTGATCTCGAGGCCGTTCAGGGTTTCGTCCTGGGCACCTTCGAAGAGCGGGTTCACTCTGCCGAAAGCATTCGCCGCTATTCGAAGGCACCCATCATTGCCTTGAGTGATGTTCGTTCTCTTGAAGAGACGTTGGAACTCTTCACGGCTAAATTCGACGATGTCGTCCGCAAACCTGTGCATGTGCGCGAAATCCTCGCCCGGTCGGAAGCCGTCTGGCGGCGGGTCAATGCGAATGCCGGCAAGAAGACCCAGAACGACACTGACAGGCTTAAGGTCTTCTTCGATGGTCGCGACCCAGAAATCGACGGCATGCCTTTGGCGCTTCCGCGCCGTGAGCGGCACATTCTTGAATACTTGGTCCGCAAGAGAGGTCATCGTTTGACTAAAAAGCAGATCTTTGACGCTGTCTATGGAATCTATAGCGACGATGTCGAGGATAGTGTCGTCGAAGGACATATCAGTAAGCTGCGTAAGAAGCTCCGGCAGCGCCTTGGCTATGATCCTATCGATGCCAAGCGCTACATCGGTTACTCTTACGTCGGCGCGGCTTCCTAAGCTTTAGAATAAGCCGACCTATACAAAGCGGGTCTTGAAGCGAAAGTAGTCACGCGTCTTTCGTAGTAATCTAAAACAATGAACAATCACCCGCGAAGGATAAGACCTTCGCGGGTGATTGTTCATTTGCAGGCTGCAGTGGCGTGATCAGCGGGCCCGAGACGAGAGTTCTGGGTTCGAACCTGACATTGGGCGAACCAAATGGGCGGAAGCGAGGACGTCAGTGCATGATAGCGGTAGGTCCCTTGTCCATACCGGATCCCGGGCAATCACTGGATGTAATGGAAGGGTCTCCAGCGGCACTCAATTTTCAACGTGAAATAAAAATTGAGTTCACCCACGTTGTTAACTTTATTGCAGGAAACGGAGATTTATTATTCCTCAACGTCATGATCGAGGTTGAAGCGATAGGGGAGGCACTCTGGATCATTGTTCCCGGCTTGCAGAGGTCGCCCAATGATCCCAGTCGCACCTCAACAAAAATACCAAAGGATCTGACGCGGTGAACAAAGCGTATCGGGGCGGGACATGATAATAAAAGAGCTGCAGATCTCAACGCTGAGACAGTCAAGGTCGGGCTGGACACTTCTCGCGTCCTGAGTGCGGATCAAGATGCCGCCTTCTGATTTCCCAAGCATGGACATGAGGTTCAGCGCTTTATTGCCGGCGTGAAGGCCGCAAGATTCATCCTTCTTGAGGGGCTTGATGATCTGTGCCCGTCAGTTCACGTAGTAAGAGTTGAGACACGGCAATGGACGACCTTCTTCTTGAATTTCTAACCGAGACCAACGAGCATCTCGAAACGGTCGACGTGGAGATGGTCCGCTTCGAGCAAGATCCTAACAACGAAGCCATCCTCAGCAATATCTTCCGTCTGGTTCATACCATCAAAGGAACCTGCGGTTTTCTTGGGCTGCCACGTCTGGAGGCTCTTGCTCATGCGGCCGAAACGCTCATGGGTAAGTTCCGCGACGGTATGCCGGTGACCACTCCTGCCGTCTCGTTGATCCTTGCAACTCTTGATCGGATCAAGGAAATCTTGGGTGAGCTTGAGCGCCAAGGCTCGGAACCGGAAGGCACAGACAGCGATCTCATCGAGATGCTGGACAAGATGGCGTCACAGGAAGCGCCAGCTCCTGAACCTGTACCCACTCCAGTATCGCCACAACCGTCCGGGCAGTTAGTCTATCAGGCACTGGAACGCGAGCTGAAGCCGGGAGAAGTGTCATTGGACGAGCTTGAGCGGGCTTTCCAACAGGCTCCGGGACCGGAGAGGGCCTCGACTTCCGGCAGTCTAACATATCAGGTGCTTGAGCGGGCCTTAAAGCCAGGCGAGGTTTCGCTCGATGAGCTTGAGCGCGCCTTTCGGGAGGCTCCAGGCCCAGTCCCCCTCGTCATTGAAAAGCCTGCTGCAAGCGCTGCAAAGGCTGAGTCTGCGATTCCTGCTACGACACAAGCGCCCAAAAAAGCTGCCGAGTCTTCGGATTCAGCCGAAGGTGGTGAGGGCATTGCCGGGAAAGTGCAAACCATTCGGGTGAATGTCGATACGCTTGAGCACCTGATGACCATGGTTTCGGAACTCGTTCTGACCCGGAACCAACTGCTTGAGATTGCCCGAAGGAGCTCTGAGGACCACGGCTACAAAGTTCCACTGCAACGCCTGTCACAGGTGACGGCTGAGTTGCAGGACGGCGTCATGAAGACCCGGATGCAGCCCATCGGCAATGCCTGGCAGAAACTCCCGCGTGTTGTTCGCGACCTCTCGAACGAGCTTTCGAAGAAGATTGAGCTTGTGATGCAGGGCGCTGACACCGAGCTCGATCGGCAGGTGCTGGAGGTCATCAAAGATCCGCTCACCCATATGGTCCGCAATTCAGCCGACCATGGCATCGAGGGCCCGGCGGACCGCAAGGCTGCCGGAAAGCCCGAGAAGGGAACGATCCGTCTCAACGCCTATCATGAGGGTGGATCGATCACTATTGAGATCGCCGATGACGGCAAGGGACTAAATTTCGCTGCTATTCGGAAGAAGGCCGTCGAAAGAGGGATCGCAGGCGACGCTGAAGTCGAGCGCATGAGCGATGCTCAGGTGGCCAAGTTCATCTTTCATCCTGGTTTCTCGACTGCCGCGAAGGTGACCTCGGTGTCGGGCCGTGGCGTCGGCATGGACGTCGTCAAGACGAACATCGAGCTGATTGGCGGCACGGTCGATATTCGCTCCGAGCAGGGGCGTGGAACAACATTCACGATCAAGATCCCGCTGACGCTGGCTATCGTCGCGGCGCTTATCGTGGCCTCGAAGGATCAGCGCTTCGCAATTCCCCAGGTCGCTGTCTCCGAGCTCGTAAGGGTATCGCCGTCATCGGAGCATTCTATTGAACGCATCAACGGGACTCCAATCCTCCGTCTACGAGATCGCCTGCTTCCAATTGTTCCCCTTTCGAAGGTCATGGGCCTTTCCGGGAATGAGGACGCTAACAGCGGCTTCGTCGTTGTGACGCAGGTTGCGCATCAGCGCTTCGGTATCCTCGTTGATGGTGTCTTCCATACTGAGGAGATCGTCGTTAAGCCGATGTCGTCCAAGCTGCGGCATATTCAGCTCTTCTCCGGCAACACGATCTTGGGCGATGGAGCTGTAGTGCTGATCATCGATCCTAACGGGCTTGCCCGGATGGTCGGCTCAGGTGCCGACAGCAACGAGTTCCAGAGCGATGCAAGCCTTGAGCAGACGATCGCGGCAGCAGAAGAAATGACAAGTCTGCTCGTCTTCCGTGGCGGTGGGGAAAGTCTGAAAGCCGTTCCGCTTTCCCTCGTGACCCGACTTGAGGAAATCGAAGCTTCTACCATCGAATGGTCGAGCGGAAGGCCTGTCGTCCAATATCGCGGGCGCTTGATGCCGCTTGTATCCTGCGACGAGGAGCTTGCGATCAAGCGGCAAGGCATGCAATCCCTGCTGGTGTTCTCCGACGGTGAGGTCTCCATGGGATTGGCGGTCGCCGAGATCGTGGATATCGTCGAGGACAAACTCGATGTCGAACTGCTTGCGGAGCGCTCAGATCTGGTTGGATCGGCGGTCGTTCGCGGGCGCACAACCGAAATCGTCAACATTGCGCATTACCTCCCCATGGTCCTCGAGACCTGGGCTCGTAAGGATCGACGTGGCGGGCCGGACAAGTCACTGCTCCTGGTCGATAGTTCGACCTTCTTCCGGGACATGCTTGTTCCAGTCCTCAAGGCTTCAGGCTACCGCGTTCAAACTGCATCGACGGCACAAGAGGCAGTTCGCATCCTGTCGAATGGATTACAGATCGATGTGATCGTGACGGATCTGGAGCTCTCGGGCCATTCAGGATTCGCACTTGTCGCCTCCCTGCGAGCCGATCCGCATCACAGCGCAACACCTGTTATCGGACTGACCGTCAAGCCTGACGCGCAGCAGATCGCCTTGGCGCGGAAATTGCGGATTTCCGAAATTGTATCGAAGATCGACCGACGAGGTCTGCTCTCGGCACTGGCTGAGCTCAACGGATCGCTTGAAGAGGCTGCATAACAATGAAACTGATCGAACCGATCACCTCCGGTGCCACGAAGGCGACCTCCAAGCAGATGGAGTTCGTAACGGTCACGGTTGCAGGGCAACTGCTTGGGCTACCGATTAGCCGGGTCCATGATGTCTTCGTCGTTAGTGAGATGACGACCGTGCCATTGGCACCAGGAGAGATCGCGGGCCTTTTGAATCTGCGCGGCCGTGTCGTCACTGCCGTATCGCTTCGCCGGCGCCTAGGCTTAGGTGACTCGACCGGCGGAGAACGGCGCATGGCTGTTGGACTCGAAAACCATGGAGAGGCCTATGGCCTGCTTGTCGATGAAGTAGGAGAGGTGCTTAAGCTCGACTCAGACGAGATGCAGCCTAACCCTGTCCACATGGATCGAGGCTGGGTCGGCCTCTCGCAAGGGGTGCATCAGTTACACGACAAACTTCTGATCGTCCTTGACGTCGATGCTGTTCTGGCGTTCGGAGCCGAGCGGGAAGCTGCTTGAAGATTTTCGAAAACCTATCCCAACATCTGGCTTGCTGAGGGTATAACACCGTGAGTCTTGATCTTTCTACTCCTGTCCTTGTCGTCGATGATTATCAGACGATGGTCAGGATTCTCCGCAATCTTCTTAAGCAGATCGGTTTCAATGACGTGGACGATGCCTCCGACGGACAGGCGGCGTTGGAGAAGCTGAGGGCGAAGAAGTACGGGCTCGTAATTTCGGATTGGAACATGGCTCCCATGACGGGCTTCGAATTGCTGCAACAGGTGCGGTCTGACGCCGAACTGGGTTCTCTGCCATTTATCATGGTTACTGCCGAGGCAAAGACTGAGAATGTCGTTGCAGCCAAAAAGGCCGGCGTTAACAACTACATTGTCAAGCCGTTCAATGCGGAAACGCTACGGACGAAGATCAGCGCTGTGTTCGCCGGATAAGTGATTTCGAGCAAGACCATGAAGCCACGTAAAAGCTATCGTATCGAAGCGAGTATGGACGCACTCTCGAATGATGAGGGATCCCATGAGCGGCATTCCGAAATCATGGGCATGCTTAGTATGATCAAGGAATCGATCGTACCGGCGCGCGATATCTCAGCCTCACTGCTTGAAGAGCACCGGCGAGATATGCAGGAGGCTCTTCGCCTGAAGGTGGAACTCGATTCCATCTACGAAGCCATTGCAAGGACCAAAAGGGAAATTGCGACTCTTCGCTACGCCGGGGCTCAAGGGCAAGAAATTAACAGGGTGACTGATGAACTCGGTGCGATCGTTCTCGGCACCGAAACGGCGACCAACTCAATTCTTGCGGCTGCTGAGAAGATTGATGATCTATCCAGCAATTTGTCTTCGCGTTTAACAGGTGGAGATCAGGAAATTGCCAGAGAAATTCTGGATCATGTGATCAGCATTTTCGAAGCCTGCAATTTCCAAGACATCACGGGACAGCGCATCAGCAAGGTCGTTAATGCGATGAGGTTCGTCGAAGAGCGGGTCCATCACATGATTGACATCTGGGGAGGCTTAGAGAGCTTCAAGGATGTCGAGACTATAGACGACTCAAGACGTCAAGGCGATGCGGCCCTCCTGAACGGCCCTTCTCTTGCGACTGATAAGGGCGTAACATCTCAGGACGATATCGACGCGCTTTTCGGCTAGTTGGGGCTATGTTCGTCAGATGGCACCCGGATCGTCATGGTTCGGGTGCCGCCCTTCGTGCCATTGAATGCCTGAGAAAGCCGTCCGGGGAGATGTCGCCGTTTTAGGCCCTGCAGCATCATGCCAGCAGCTTCTGAACCTCTTTCTCCACCAGCAGGTGCGATATTCGCCGAAACCCTTGCTCGCTGGCGGAAAGAATTATCCCTCCGCACACGTCACCTGAACTGGAGAACCTGTACGTTAGGACATTGGCAGGTCGAATTCCTCCTGACGGATGAGAAACGAAGCCCTGCAGAGAGCCTGGGCTGTTATGGCAGCCGTTGTGAATTGTCATGCCGCTATATTGGCCCGATATCATATGTGGGATGATTCGCAGCCGGCTCTTATTGCGAAAGCCGATCGCAAGATTGGAATTCGCCAATGCGACCGCTACATTCTCTTCGAAGTGAAGGTGCCCGTCGAACGAGATTGAAGCTTCGGAGCTTCCGAACCGATCGAAAATGGCAACCGTGTCAAGATTGTCCAAGCATATGAAAGTTCGAATGTGCTTGTAATTTGGGCCGTACACATTCGTTCCAATGCGAATGATGCTCGCGTTGTTGAGCGATGCTCGTGCCTCAATCCACCCGCAACCAGAGGATTGCTCCCGGCCTTGCGGGATTGCGACGTTATGAGCTCTCGAAGAGGTTAAATAGTGTCGAGCTGATCCGGTGTCATGGAGACTTGAGCCGCCCGGATCCGTGATCCAGTGGACGCCTCGTGCCGAATAGACAAAGGATGAGCAATCAAAGTGGCCGTTCTCGTGACGCTGCTCACCGAATGATGCACATAGATAGCTCCAGTGCGGCGTATGATCATAAATCCTGAAGGCGGCGATTCCATCTCCTTCGGAGACAAACGTCCGTGATCCTGTCGGATAGGATAGCTCTTCAGCCAGGTTCTGGTCTGACAGTAGAGATCGCCCATATCCGGAGATCAACCGGCGTAGCCAGGATGCATGGTGGTAGCCGCGAAGCACGTCCCCGAAAGGAGGAAGCATGCCAGCAGGATCCGTAACTCCAACGATAGTCGTAAGGCTAACCTTCAGTCGTGCATCAAGGTGTTCTCGAAACTCTCCGGCCTCTGGCATGTCCTTCAGGTCGTGCGCCAGGAGCAGTCCGGTAGATAGGATCTCAAGTCTGTAATGGACGGATTGCTCGACAAAGGAGCCGTCATGGCCGATCAGTTGATCAAATCCACTGCGAAGCTGGGCAAGGGCTACGGCTTTCCAATATGAAGCTAAGGGAAAGACGGGAACTGCACGTGAAATAGCAAGCAGTGCGCATGCCGCGCGCAGCTGATTGGCAGACGGCGAGAAGATGTTCTGACTTAAGATCTCTGCGAGTGCAAAGCCATACTTTATAACTTCGGCAAAGAGCTTTTGCTGACGCTCGTTACCCTTCGCACGTTTCGAGGTTGAGCCGAAGGCCACCAGGTACAGCAAGACCTCGGCCCGTGTGGCCATAGACGAGGGATAGGTGCTTAAAGGATCCCGAGGCTGTCCCCACGGATTGGACTGCACCCAAGACAAAGCGAGATCCGCTGCCCTCGCAAAGCCGTCGGTGCCTGACCTTCTTGCGAGATCAAGAAGCCACGAAAGCGATTGAAATTCCAAGCGCCAAGCTGGAGACCTATATGGGTCTTCCGTCCACTCCAAAGCTTCGGGGATGGGCCATGGCTCAAGCCCGCAAAGAACTAACCGGTGATCGACAATGACTGACGCTTCGCCGTTTTGGATAGTCCTGAGACGGTCGTGGAATGTGAACAGCGATCCGAGGGTCTCCCGATCTATAAATTGGTCGATCGGACTCCCACGCGCTTTGAGAGCGGCAGAGCTTGGTAGGCATCCGAGCCGATTGCAAACCTCTTCCAAGAAACTGAGCTGAGCGGCGTGCTCTTCACCGAGAAGATTCTCAAGCAGGAGGTCTTCCCCTATGGCAACTTCAAGGGGAGTTACTAGACTGATTGAAGCCTCATCTCTCCAAGCTTGAAAACCGAGTTCCACCGCTGCTGCTTGCGGAGGAGGTATTAGTTCGAGCGTGAAGCGCCTTGTCTGCCGGTGGACTGGAATGTCGATGAAAGCGCCTACCTCGGGAGAGATTTGAACTTCCTCGTAGGGTGGCGTTAGTTCCTTGCCTTGCCTATCCCGGAAGACGACACGGACCAAGGCCCCGTCGCCCTCTGAGCCACGATTGATGAGTTGACCTCGTACGACAAGCGGATGGCCCGGGACGATCCCGTAGTTCTGCCAGCGCGGCGTCGTGCTCAGATCCCACCACGTACGACGTGAGGCTGGTGCCATCGGCTGACCGACCTGTAAGCGAGGATGAGCCGTCTGGTCGTCCGTTAGCGATTGAACGGGTTGGAAAACCCTGAGATTGCTGATCGCGAACGGATGCGAATTGCGCCAGCTACGTATTGTGACGGTCAGGTGCTTTGCCGGAAGCGGAATGAAAAAAGCAAACTGCACTCGGTTTGCATGCGATGGATCGTCGTTTCGATCATAGAAAGCCGGCCCAGCTATGTAGTAGCTATGAGGATCGATCTGGCTTCTCGACAAACCTGGAACGTATGCGAAGTCGATACTTGATCCGTCTTCTGTCAGAAAATCGATACCTACGGATGCAAAGTCATGGACTTTGCGAGCCTTCTCCTCCTGATTCCAGGCGATATCGAAGCAAAGTTCGCACCATGTATCGCCGGAAACATCCTTGATGTCATAGATGGCACGAGACCAGCGATTGTTGTTTGCAACGACGTGCGTGTCCCCTGTAAGACTTTGCGAATCTTCCGCGGCCTGATCGCGAGGAGTTGGAAGGATGCGTCGAATTTCAGGCATGCAGATACCAAAGCCTCTTCGAGAAAGTTCACCGGATGAGAGTGCTTCGAATACTGTCAAATCAGGTCCAAGCCGCAGAACAACTCATGATGAGAGAGCTCGCGCTTTGAGCTGAGACCTGGCTATGAGTAGCATTGCCTCAAGACTCCGGTATTCATTTCGGCAAACTCGCTTAGTTGCCGGTTGCGACCTCAAGAAACAAGGCCATTCGGATGAGTTCGGAAAGGCTTTTTGCTTCCATCTTTGACATCACATTGGAGCGATGAATCTCCACCGTACGGATGCTGATGTTCAACTCATGGGCAATCATCTTGTTGGCTTTTCCGGCGACAAGGCCGTCGAGTACCTGCCGCTCTCGTTGAGATAGCGACTGCAGACGCGCTTGCGTCCGAAGAAGTTCTTGGTTCTTACGAACGCTCTTCTCGTCGCACACCAATGCAAAGCGGACGACTTCCAGGAACCGATCTTCCCGAAATGGCTTTTCCAGGAAGTCGATCGCTCCCGCTTTCATGGCTTCAACAGCGAGAGGAATATCGGCATGACCAGTCATGACGACAACCGGAACATTGAGTCCACGCGCGTGAAGACGACGAATGAACTCAAGGCCGTCGACACCAGGCATGCGCACATCTGTAACGATACAGCATCTGCCAGGATCTTGGACTTCGTCGAGAAATGCTTTCGCTGATTCGTAGAGGCGAACGTTCAGGCCAGCCGATACCAGCAGAAACGAAAGAGCTTTTCGCACTCCAACGTCATCATCCACCACATACACGATCGGCGTGTTCGACACTGGCCATGTCCTCCTTATCGACAGTTCTAAGAGTGAAATGGAAGATTGTTCCCTCACCTGGGTTCGATTCCGCCCAGATCTTGCCGCCGTGCGATTCGATAATCGTCCGGCTGATGGAGAGGCCGACCCCCATGCCACTCTGTTTCGTGGTCGTAAACGGCTTAAACAGGTTCTTCAAGATCTCGGGCGGGATCCCCGATCCGGTATCCTGTACGCTGATCTGAACAAGGGATTCAGACTGTATGGCTCTGGCCCTGATCGTCAGCCCGCGCAGGCTCACGTCCTGCATCGCCTCTATGGCATTGCGAATGAGATTGAGCAGTACTTGTTGGATTTGAACACGGTTCACAAAGACTAAAGGGTTTTCTGAAGGGAAGTCGAACTCAACCTTGACTTCTTTCTCCTTGGCCCCAACCAAAGCCAAGGCGCTGGCCTCCTCGACGAGTCGCTGCAACCCCTCGATCTGGTGCTCGCTGCCCCCACGAGCTACGAATTCGCGCAACTGCCGTATGACCTCACCAGCGCGCAAAGCCTCCTCGGCGGCCTCGTTGACCGCATGCCGGACGAGGGCGACCTTCTCGCCCTCTACATCACCTAGAAGCATTCCGCAGCCTTTGAGGTAGCTGGTGATCGCGGTCAGGGGCTGGTTGATTTCGTGGGCCAGGGTTGATCCCATCTCACCTAAAGCCGTGAAGCGGGACATATAGGCAAGCTCGGACTGCAGCTCCTGCATCCGTGTTTCTGTCCTCTGGCGTTCGGTCAGGTCACGAATGAAGGCTGTAAAGAAGCGCTCACCATCGGATTCCATCTCGCCGACCTGAACTTCCATAGGAAAGGTCGATCCGTCCTTGCGTTGAGCAACGGCCACACGGCCGCTGCCGATGATGCGGCGCTCCCCCGTTTCGCGATAGCGGCGGATATAACCATCATGCTGCTCTCTATACGGCAGAGGCATCAGGAATTTGACATTGGTTCCTATAACTTCTTCCGGGAGATAGCCAAACATTCGCACGGCCGTGGCACTGAAGGAACGGATAATGCCACCCTCATCGGCAACGACCATGGCATCCGGAACGGTCTCAAGAATGGACCTCAGATGCGCCTCTCTCGTGCGTAGACGCTCTTCGCTGGAGCGTAGGGCATTCTCTGCGAGCTTGCGCTCCGTGATGTCCTGGATCGTTCCAATCTTGCGAACGGGCCGGCTACTTTCATCGACCATCGTGCGGCCGATCGCAGTGACCCAGCGCTCGTGCCCGGTGTCGGCACGGATAACCCGGAACGTACCACTATAAGTCAAGCTAGCGCCAGGTTCATCGGTATAGAATGTCCTTTCAATACGCTCGCGATCGTCAGGATGAACACAGCTGAGGACAATCTCTCGAGTGATTTCCGCGTTTGGCGGCAAGCCTAAGATCTGGCGGGCTTCCGGTGTCCACTGCCGACGACCGGTTACAAGGTCCTGGTCCCAGATTCCCAGAGCCGTCGTTTCAATTGCAAGGCGCAGGCGTTCCTCGCTGCTGCGAAGCTTCATTTCCGCCAGTCGTTGGTTGTGAATGTCGGTGACTGTGCCCACCCATTCCACCACAGCCCCATCTTCGTTCAGAAGGGGGACGGCTCTCGTCAGCACCCATCGGTACCTGCCGTCCGAGCGCCGGACGCGATACTCAAAAATGCACGGTTCGTCTGAGGTCCGAACAGCTTGCCACTGAGTGAGCAGCTTGTCGCGGTCATCAGGATGAACGGCCTCCAGGAACCCGTAGCCGGTGTATTCTCCCTTGGCTTGACCGCTGAATGCCTCCCATCCCCAGACCTTCGTGATAGAACCGTCCGTCGACGCGCGCCAGACAATGGCGGCGCTTGCCTCGATCAACGCGCGATACTGCTCTTCGCTTTGACGAAGCCGCTCGGCCGCTGACTTCTGTTCGTGGATATCCGCGACTGTACCGACCCATTCCTGCACCACGCCGTCAGGATCCCGAAGAGGAACCGCTCTCGTCAGGACCCAGCGGTACTCGCCATTGGATTGGCTAATGCGATACTCGATTGTGCCGGCTTCTTCGGATGCAAGTGTCTCTAGCCAAGCCGATGTTACCCGCGCCCGATCATCCGGGTGGACGTTCTCCAGCCAGGCATATTCTTTGAAATCGTTCAGGAACTGGTTGTGTGGAATTCCCCACCCCGACGCGCCATCAATGATCGAGCCGTTTGGTGAAGCTCGCCAGACCACCGCTGCGCTCGCTTCTATCAAGGCCCTGTAACGCTCTTCCTGCGTTCTCAATGCGGCTTCTGCGGCCATGAAGCGACTGACATCGCGCGATGTTAGAACAAAGTTGCATATATTTCCGGATTCATCCTGGATGATATCGATCGTCACCCGGCAAAGAAGATAAACACCTGTCTTGGTCGTGCAGCGAGTCTGATCGGCATAGTGGCCCAGCTGTTCGGCGAGTCTCAGGCCCTGAAGTGATTTGTCTCGACCTGCCGAGTCCGGTGGGTAAAGGAGCGAGAAGTGCCGTCCAAGAACTTCATCAGTTTCCCAACCATAGATGTGCTCGGCACCGCGACTCCATGATACAATATTTCCGCTCTCATCAAGCGTGATCAGTGCGAAATCACGAATCGAGTTAAGAACGCGACTAGGATCAACGGACCACCGTGTCTCTCGACCTGATCGTACGTCGAATCGGTTTGTAAACGCAGAAGTATGAGTCATTCACCCCCCAACCCATGTGCTGCGTCGCCTGCAGGATCTTCGCTTATCGGCGAAGAATCACCTTAACTAACAATAGAGATATGCCCGTTCGGCAATAAAAGTCACTGATGCGAATGCATGAACGTGGTCGGATCAGCAATCGAAAATTCAACCGAGATGACTGCAATATTGTCGCGCCAGAGGCTGATCTAGGATCATTCAAGAGATATAACGTATCAGTAAGGTGCAGGCACCATTTTGCTTCGGTGCTGTTTCGCAAAGCGGTTCAGCTGCCGCAGGTCCCCAGCCTACCACGTTGTTCCCAAAACTTTTTCAGGCAGACAGGTCAGCCTCGGGCAAGGTTGGAGGGTTAAACGCCTCTTTACCATCTTCGCCTGGAGACCCCCTGTGACGGCACCTGTCTATTTGTTCGATCTGGCATCGCGACAGGCCCAGTGGCTCGCCGCTCGCCAAACGACAATTTCCGGAAACGTCGCCAATGCCAACACCCCTGGCTACCGCGCCAGGGATGTCGAACCTTTCGCCGACGTTTTGGATAAGACTAAGCTGAACATGGCTGCAACGAATGCCAGCCATATCGGCTTTACTCCGTCCAAAGCCGAAGCAAGCAAGGTTAAGAAAGCTGACAGCTGGGATACGGTGTATTCCAAGAATTCCGTCAGCCTTGAGCAGGAACTGATCAAGGCCGGTGAGGTCAACCGGCAGCATTCATTGAACACAAGCATCGTCAAATCCTTCCATCGGATGCTGATGTCGAGCGTGAGGACTTCGTGATGATCGATCCCTTAGTTGCATCCAGCAAGTTGTCTAGCTCCGGTCTGGAGGCGCAATCTGCCCGTCTTCGGGTTATTTCGGAGAACGTCGCAAACGCGCAGTCGACAGGCCGCACGCCGGGCTCAGATCCATATACCCGTAAGACAATCACGTTCAAATCTGAACTCGACCGCACGCTCGGAGCAGCATCAGTCGCTGTCAAGGATGTCGGGCAGGATGATTCTGCGTTTCCGGTTGAATACGACCCCGGCAATCCGGCTGCAGACGAAAACGGCATGGTGAAAAAGCCGAACGTGAACATGCTGATCGAAATGGCAGATATGCGCGAAGCCAATCGATCTTATCAGGCGAACCTGCAGATGATGAAGCAGGCCAGAGCCATGATCTCTGCAACAATTGATCTCATGAGAGGCTGATATGGTCGGCGCAGTTTCTTCAATCTCTTCGATGATTGATCGCCCTGCGGCAGTCGCAGCGATCCCTACATTCGGAACTTCGCCGGCTGCAGGAGCTGTATCCGGCGCGACCCAGGCAAGCTTCAGCGACATGATGGCTCAAGTAGCCACCTCGGCAGTCGATACTATGAAGGCAGGCGAAGCGGCGTCGATTGCTGGAATTCAAGGCAAGGCTTCGGTGCAGCAGGTCGTCGAAGCAGTCATGTCCGCGGAACAGACGCTTCAGACAGCCATTGCAATCCGTGACAAGGTGGTCGCGGCTTACCAAGAAATCGCTCGGATGGCGATTTAAGGAGATCCAAATGAGAGCGCTCGCGATCGCTGCGACAGGCATGAATGCACAGCAGCTAAACGTCGAAGTTATTGCAAACAACATCTCAAACGTGAACACCACGGCCTTCAAGGGAGCGCGGGCGGAATTCACGGACCTGCTTTATCAAACTGAGCGGTCCCAAGCCATTCCCAACCAAGCAGGCTCAAGCCCCGTTCCTGAAGGCGCCATGCTGGGTCTTGGGGTGAAAACGGCGGCTATCCGGAATCTACATCGGCAGGGATCGCTGACGAATACGTCTAACCAGTTTGATCTCGCCTTGAATGGCCGCGGTTGGTTTCAAGTCAACGCTCCGAGCGGCGAAATCGTTTATACTCGTGCGGGATCCTTCAACAAGAACGGCGACGGGCAGCTTGTCACTCTTGATGGCTACACGCTGAACCCTCCAATCATCATCCCGCCAAACACGCTCGACGTCACGATCAACGAATCCGGCGAGGTGTTCGCCAAAGTCGACGGCCAGGCTCAGCCTCAGAATCTCGGCCAATTGACGCTCGCGAATTTTGCCAACGATGCTGGCCTGGAACCGATCGGCAGCAACTATTACCGCGAGACGTTAGCGTCCGGTGCGCCGGCAGTTGGTATTCCGTCCGATCCTGGGTATGGCAAAATCCATCAGGGTTATCTTGAGGCATCTAATGTCGATCCGATCAAGGAAATCACGAACCTGATTTCGGCTCAGCGCGCCTTCGAAATGAACTCAAAAGTGATCCAGGCCGCCGACGATATGGCAGGAACCGTTTCCAAGGGCATCCGCTAAGGCTGAACGCCGGGTGATAGTCTCATGAAGCAGATCTTTCATATTGCGCTTATGGCGGTCGCCCTGGCTTCGGTCGCACCTCACCTTGCCACCGCCGAAGAGCGCATTCTTCCGGTGCCTTCGGTTACGATTTACCCCGGCGACACAATCAGCCAATCCATGCTCAAGGATCGGACATTCCCGGAAAACTACCGCTTCCGAACGGCTGTCGTCGAGTCTCCTCGGGTGCTTGCCGGAAAGATGGCACGCCGGACCCTCCTGCCTGGGGAGCCAATTCCGATGAATGCCGTAGACGATCCGAAGCTCGTAACGCGGGGTGTTCAGACGCAGATCATGTTTGAGGAAGGAGGGTTATCGATCATGGGAGTTGGCATTCCGCTCCAATCCGGGACGCTCGGCGAGACCATCCAGGTCAAGAATGTCGACAGCGGCCGGATTATCACAGGCAGAGTCCAGCCCGACGGACGGATCCGGATCGGATTTTGATGATGTTTCGCACGATCCTTTTCCTGCTCGCATTTCTGGCCCCCTTCCAGAGCCATGCTGCAACACGCATAAAGGACGTCGCCGCCGTCCAAGGTGTGCGCGACAACCAACTCATAGGCTATGGACTTGTCATGGGTCTGCAGGGAACGGGCGACACGCTTCGCAATTCCCAGTTCACCGAACAGTCCCTGCAATCAATGCTTGACCGCATGGGTGTCAATGTCCGTGACATCAACCTGCGCACCCGCAACGTTGCGGCCGTCATCGTAACTGCCGACCTTCCCCCTTTCGTAGGTGCAGGATCCCGCATCGACGTGACGGTTACATCCATGGGCGATGCGACATCCCTTAAAGGAGGCACTCTGATGCTCACCGCTCTTCAAGGCGGCGATGGGCAGGTCTATGCGGTCGCGCAGGGAGCCATTGCCGTATCCGGCTTTTCTGCACAGGGTCAGGCGGAGACCCTCACTTCAGGAGTTGCTACCGCAGGACGCATCCCCAACGGAGCTCTCATTGAACGGGAAGTCCAAGGCGGATTCAACGCTGTGGGCCCGCTGGCATTCGAGCTCAAGAATCCCGATTACAAGACCGCAACCCTAATTACGGATGCGATTAACCAGTATGCCCAGCAGCGCTATGGCGTTCGTGTCGCATCCCCACGCGATTTCAGGACCGTCGTCTTGCAGAGGCCGAAGAATGTTGCGGCGACACGATTCATTGCCGAACTGGGCGACCTTGAGATCAGGCCGGACACGCCGGCCCGGATCGTGGTGGATCAACGGACTGGAACAGTCGTGATCGGAAAGAATGTCCAAATTTCCACGGTGGCGATCACGCATGGGGCTCTGACAATTCGTGTGACAGAAACACCTGAGGTGTCTCAGCCCGATCCGTTTTCCATGGGACAGACCGTTGTCGTTCCACGCACCCAGATCACGGCCGCAGAGGAGAGGGTGCCGCTTGCGATCGTTAGGGGGGCGGACCTGCAGACGCTCGTCAAGGGCTTGAACCAGATGGGCCTCAAGCCGTCCGATGTCATCTCCATTCTTCAGGCCGTCAAAACGGCTGGAGCACTTCAGGCAGAACTGGTGATCCAATGACCGGATCCATGATCATCAAAACTCTCCAGTCGGTATCGCTTGCGACTCTTCTGGTCATCGGGGCATCCGACCAGTCCGTCTGGGCGCAGGACGCCAAAAACAACCAGTACTGCGCGAATATTGCCGATGCCGCCTCCGATGCACGCTTTGCACTTCAGAGGCAGGCACTCGCCGACATGGAAAAAGAGATCGAGGGCCGTATCAAGGTTCTGGAAGCCAAGCGTGCCGAATACGAGGAATGGCTGCGTCGTCGCAACGAGGTTTTGGAAAAAGCAGACGAGACTATCGTTCTGATCTATTCGCGCATGCGACCGGACGCGGCTGCATTGCAGCTGACGAACATGGACGAAGAGATTGCCGCGGCTGTCATTGCCAAGCTCAATCCAAGAGTGGCAAGCGCGGTCTTGAACGAAATGGAGCCAGGACGCGCGGCCCAGCTGGCAAATGTCATCACCGATGCTCCCAAGCGGGACAAGAACACCGTGAGGCAGAATTGAAACATCTCATCCTGATTGCGGGCTTGTGCCTCGTCGGCGCCTGCGCAACGAGGCCTGAAGATCTTGGGCGTGAACCGGGAATGACTCCGGTCGGCTCAGGGATCGCCGTCGAGCGAGAGCCGCTTCCTCATCTCTTCAAATCCACCGGTCGAACCGCAGCGAACTCCACCTGGAGCAATGCCAGTGCCGACCTCTTTACGAGCCCACGGGCAAGGCAGGTCGGCGACATCGTCACCGTCAATATCCAGATCGACGATAAGGCCGAGTTCGATAATGCAAGCGATAGGTCACGACAATCTTCGATCAGCGCGGGTCTGGATTACGCGTTCTCCTTCAAGGGATGGAACGCTGATGGGACGGGAGATATCGGGGTCGACTCGTCGTCATCCTCGACTGGCCAGGGAACGATTGATCGATCGGAAAAGCTGCGCCTCTCCGTTGCCGCGGTCGTCAACGAGGTGCTGCCGAACGGAAACGTCGTGATCAGCGGATCGCAGGAAGTGCGTGTGAACTACGAACTCCGCATCCTGAACATCGCTGGAATCGTACGACCGAGGGACATCTCGCCGAAGAACACGATCAGTTACGACAAGATTGCGGAGGCTCGAGTGTCCTATGGCGGCCGTGGCCGCCTGATGGAAGTCCAGCAGCCTGCCTACGGGCAGCAGATCTACGATGTTGTGGCGCCTTTCTAGGCAGAGCATCAAACGAGAGAAGAATGGCCAAGGCTCTAGAACTTCCAGCACCTTCCGGGAGTACGCCAAGCAAGGAGGGTTCGCTTCGGTGGCTCCTCACGCTCGGCCTTCTGACGCTCCTCTCAGCCGCCATCGGCGGCGGGTTCGGCTTGGTCATGGTATCCGGGATCCAAAAGCAGGTCGAGGAAAAGTACAAGGCCTTGCCCCAGAAGCCGGAGGTCGTCAGCCCCTACACCGGCAATATCGCAGTCAAGAAGCTCGCTCCGGTTGTGACCAACCTCGCAGGCTCGGAAAGTGACTGGGTCAGGGTCGAAGCGTCCATCGTCTATAAGCCGAGTGGTGAGCAAAATCCCGACGTTCTGGTGTCTGAAATCCGGCAGGACATCCTGTCCTATATCCGCACCATGTCATTGGCGCAGATCCAAGGTCCGAGCGGCCTCCTCCACCTGCGGGAGGATCTCAACGAGCGTGCACGATTGCGCTCGAAGGGAGTGATCCAAGAATTGGTGCTCGAAACTTTGATTGTTCAATAGGATGCAGCCATTCCGGTATTCACGCCACCAATCCGTGAGTGCTTTCCTGCCTTCCAGAAAGACACTATGATGCCTCTTCGCTTTCTTTGCACTATCGCATTTTTCTTTTTGGCAACGAGCGCCCACGCCCAGATTGCTGGCCTTGAGTCGTTCATTCCTGCCGGCGACGGTGCAGTCAGCGGCAGAATCATTCAGCTTGTCGTTCTCCTGACTGTTCTATCGCTGGCGCCTGGCCTGCTGATCATGGTGACCAGCTTCACAAGATTCGTCGTTGCCTTCTCGTTCCTGCGGTCGGGGCTTGGTCTTCAGAGCACACCTGCCAACCTGTTCCTGATCAGTCTGTCGCTCTTCATGACGTTCTTCGTTATGGGGCCGACCTTCGATCGGGCCTGGAACGATGGGGTGAGGCCTTTAACTGAGAACCGCATCTCCGAAGCAGAAGCGTTCACCCGAACGACGGAGCCCTTCCGTGACTTCATGCTGACCCATGTGCGGCCTAAGGATCTCCAGATGTTTAGCGATCTGGCGGCGGTCAATTATCCCAAGCCCAATGAAGGTGAGAAGATCGATCTCCGTATCCTGATCCCAGCTTTCATGATCTCCGAACTCAGGCGGGGGTTCGAGATCGGATTTCTGATTGCGTTGCCCTTCCTCGTTATCGACATGATCGTAGCGACCTTGGTGATGTCGATGGGCATGATGATGATGCCCCCGACCGTCCTGGCGTTGCCGTTCAAGATATTGTTCTTCGTCCTGATCGACGGCTGGAACATCCTCGTGAGTGGCCTCGTGCGGTCATATTTCTGAGGCTCTGTCTATTTCTCGCGTTGCACAAATATGCCGTCCGGCAGAGGACTAGCAACCTTCGCACAAGGTTGACGACGCACAAGTGATCTCGACACCTCTTACCAGTACCGAGATTCTCTATGCCTGGTCGTCAACACGCCGAAAGATTGTGGAGTAGCTTAATGGTGCTGGGCGCTCGCCGCCTGGCTGCCTTGGCCGCAATTGGTCTTGCTGTTTTCTTATCCGTCGGTATCGGCGCCTACTATCTCAGCCGCCCTGCCCAGGAGACGCTCTATAACGGCCTTGACCGTGAGGACGTCGGACGGATGGGAGCCGTCCTGAAGGATGCAGGCATTCCCTTCGATGTGAGCGCCGACGGAACGTCTCTCCTCGTCAGCTATGGCAATACGGCACAGGCTCGGATGCTGCTTGCCGAGAAGGGGCTGCCCCACAGCACGAAATCCGGCTACGAGCTCTTCAACGATCTCGGCTCGCTCGGTCTAACGTCATTTATGCAGGAAGTCACCAAAGTGCGGGCTCTCGAAGGCGAGCTCGCCCGCACGATCCAAGGCATGAAGGGCATCAAGGCTGCGCGCGTTCATATTGTCCTGCCGGATCGCGGTTCCTTTCGTCGCGAGCAGCAGCCGCCCTCCGCCTCCGTGGTTATTCGTACGTTGCCATCGGATGACGCATCGTCGGCCCAAGCGATCCGCCATCTGGTGGCTGCCGCCATCCCGGGCATGGCCGTCGACAAGGTCACCGTCATGAATACGGATGGCACGCTGCTGATGTCCGGAGATGATGCGGCCAATGCCTCCACCGGTAAGATGGCTCGGCTCGAGAAGACTGTCGGCCTTGAGATCCAGGATAGTGTGCGCCGCACGCTGGCACCTTACCTTGGAACCGGGAACTTCGAGGTTAGCGTGGCGGCCCGCCTGAGCACTGATAAGGTCAGCACCAACGAAACGATATTTAATCCAGAGTCCAAGGTTGAACGCTCGACGCGTACGATCAAGGAGACCGAAGTTTCACAGAACAGGAGCGGCCAGAAGCCCACCACTGTTCAACAAAACCTCCCTGATGAAAATGTCCGAAGCGACTCAAGCGACAGCTCGAGTGAGGACAATCAACGGCGCGAGGAGCTGACGAACTACGAGATTTCGTCCAAAACGATCCAGACGATCAGCGATGGCTATCAGATCAAGAATCTCTCTGTCGCCGTTCTGGTGAACAAGTCTCGTATCTCGTCGCTGCTCGGGGAGAATGCGACGCCGACGGAAATGGATGCGAAAGTTGCGGAGATCGAGCAGCTTGTGTCATCCGCAGCAGGGTTCAGCAAGTCCCGAGGTGATCAGATCAAGGTTGCTGCCGTCAGCTTCGTCGATGATGGCGGGATGCTTCAGCCTGTACCAAGTCCGTCACTGGCCGAAATCCTCATGCGTCAGTTTGGTACGGTTGTGAACGCTCTGACCATCCTTGCTCTGTGCGCCATGATGATCTGGTTCGGATTGCGCCCGGCCGTCCGGATGCTTATGGCCCGCCACCAAGCCGAACTCGAACTCCAGCGTGAGCAGGCGGCAGCACTGGCTGCGGCCGAAGCTGAAGAAGCTCTTGAAGCCAGCAAGGAGTCCGCCTTGCAGATTACTTCCGAGGCGGATGAGCAGAGCCTGATAGAGATGCCGCGGACTCCGCAACGCAAACTGGAGCAGATCATCGAACTCAGTGAAGAGCAGGCCGCTGCCGTTCTGAAGCAATGGCTCGGACGGGAGGCCGCGTGATGGCAGGGACGTTAACCAGCCTTCTCGCAGACTTCTCGAGTTCGGTCGTCGACGACGCTTCGGGCATTAGTCTTTTGCGAGCTGTCAAAGTCATGCCTGAGGCAGCACCGGAGCCGCAGCAACCGTCCATCATAGACCGGCAAGCGGAGCTTATCAAGTCGGTAGAGGCAAGAGTAAGAGCTGAGGAGAGAGAGACTGCTCGCAAGGAGCTAGAGGATGCTATCGCAGTCGAGCGGGCCCGCCATCTTGAGGATATGGATCATCAGCGTACAGCCTGGACAGAGCAGCAGTCACAGGCGATGTCAGCTCAGATCTCGGAGGCGATAGGGCAGCTCGAAGCAAACATCTCGGAAAGAGTCGCAAACATTCTCGTGCCGTTCGTGGCAGACGCATATCGTGCGCAATCTCTTGCCGAGTTCAAGGGCCTTCTTGGAACGCTGCTTTCTGGGCGCGACGCGAGTCTTCTCAAAATCTCTGGGCCTGACGATTTGCTCTCGGCTATGAAGATTCATCTTCGACACTACGGGAGTTCAATTGAGTTTATCCCGGGCGAACACATTGAGATCAGCGCCAAGGCGCAAGATACGATCGTTCAAACGCAACTGAATTCCTGGTCGGCTCGGCTGGCTCAGGCGTTAGAAGGCTGATGGCTCATGGCGAGTTCAGATAAGCAGGAGATCGTCATCGTTCGTAGGAACGATGACGGCGAGGATGTCGTCAAAGGAGGTGCATGGAAGATCGCTCATGCGGACTTCATGACAGCCATGATGGCGTTCTTCCTCGTGATGTGGCTCATCAGCCTGACGGACGAGGAGACACGAAGTGGAGTTGCCAACTACTTCAACCCGGTGAAATTGGCCGAGTCGACCCCGAACAAGAAGGGACTCGACGATCCCCAGAACGTTCCGCCTGACAATGCAACGGACAACACCAAGGACGGCAAGGAAAAGGGAAGCGGCGAGGGAACAGGCGGGAAATCTCACCAATTGCGCAAGCCCCGCTTCAAGGAGGGAGCTCTTTTCCAGGACCCTTATGCCGTCCTGGCTAAGATTGCCGATGAGCCCGAAGCAAACCCTCACGATACGCTTGGTGCGGATGTTACACCAGGCGAAAGCGAGGTTCCCGGCCTCAAGGCCGGCGAAGCCTTCAGGGACCCTTTCGACCCTCTATATTGGCAAGTCGCCCCCATCGAAGAACTGAAGACGGACACACCCTCGAAGCCGGGGACCGCGGTACCAGCTCCTTCGAAGGCGATCATGGATGCAGTCGCGGCATTGAGCCAGAAGTCTCCCGCAGGTGGCAGGTCGGATTCTAAGGCTCCGCCAAGGACCTCACCGTCCAACGAGAGCCAGGACATGCAGTCGAATAGCTTAACCTCGGACGTAGCGTCTCAGAATTCCAATGTTGGCTCGAATGCAGGAACGGCAGCGGACATGAAGGCTGCCGAGCTAAAAAGAGAGATCCTCAAGGCAGTTCAACCATCGAAGGATGCCTCACCGCAGCCCCATATTGAGGTGCGTCGAACCGGTGCTGGGACCTTGATCAGTCTGACGGACGACTTCGATTTCACCATGTTTGCAGTGGGCTCGGCCGAGCCACATGCAAAGGTCGTTCGGGCTATGACTGAAATTGCGAAGATCTTGCAGTCCCGTTCGGGTAAGATCGTCATTCGCGGCCATACGGATGCCCGCCCCTTCAGATCGGCGAACTATGACAACTGGCGTCTGTCCCATGCGCGGGCCCAGATGGCGCTCTACATGCTCGTCCGTGGCGGGCTGAGCGAAGGACGGATTGTGCGGGTCGAAGGGCATGCAGATCGTGATCCGAAGGTGACGGCCGATCCGAACGCTGATCAGAACCGCCGGGTTGAAATCCTTCTACAGGAGTGATCACGATGAAAGGTCTTTCATTGCCTCTCATTGCGATCTCTCTGCTTCTCTTCACGGAAGCGGCAATGGGGGAAAGTGCCCCGCCTGCTGAAGTGGGTGTAGAGCAGGAGCTGCAATCCTCGGCAGCTCCCAGTCCGGTGCAACTCGTGCGGACCCTGCATCTGATGCAGGATCAGATCGCTGTCGGATCCACGGAGGCTCATCTCGGACAGCGTGGTCTGCTCGGAATCCTGGATGACAGGTTTATGAACCTGGAACAGGAGACCTGGAGGACGGGCAAGAATATCCGAGCCGCAGTATCCTTCGTCCTCAGTGGCGGTAATCCGAGCATCCTGAGAAAGCTTCTTGATCTGGGAGCTTCGATCGTCGCGGAGAGTGATCGGCCGTTGATTGAGGGCGCACTTGCCTATGTCGAGGGCAGGGAGGAAGCGGCGCAGAACGCGCTCGCATCCTTGGATCCCCAGTCACTTCCACCTACTCTCGGAGCGCAGATGGCTCTGGTTCAAGCGGCCCTGATCGTGCGCAAGAATGCGGCGAAATCCGACGAGCTGCTGGATTTTGTCCGACTTCAGGCGCCTGGTACGCTCCTTGAAGAGGCGGCACTGCGCAGGCAAGTTTTCGTGGTAAGCCAAGCTGGCAACATGGAAAAGTTTCAGTCGCTCGCTACCGAGTACCTGCGGCGCTACCGTCATTCCATCTATGCTGGCAACTTTCGGCAGCGGCTCGCCTCCGCATTGACGCGGATCGATTTCGGGAAAGAGTCGTCGCGCTTCGAAGGCGCCGTCGCGATGATGTCCGAGCTCGAATCCGAGGCAAGACGGGACCTTTACCTTTTGGCCGCGCGCTCATCAATCGAACAGGGGTTTACCATCTCGGCCCGATTGCTGGCTGAGAAGGCCCAGGAGTTGGTGGGATCAGATAAGATGAGTGCTGCCAGATCAAAGCTATACCGTGCAGCATCATTGATCACATCGCCGCAGGCTATCGAGGGTGCCGTTAACGATCTTCGCAGTCTCGACCGGTCCACTCTTGCCCAAGGAGATCTGGAATTGCTGGATTCTGCCCTCGCCATGGCGGGTCAGATCCGGAAGATGCCGGAGATCGAGTCTCGGCAGGCGCTCGGAGCCAAACCGGATCTAATCAAGCTGGAAGTTGAGCGGCCGCCGGGTGCGTCCGCTCCCGCGCAAGGGCTGGAACAGCTTCAGGCGCTATCCAAAGCGCGAGACGCGTTAAATCGCGTCGACAAGCTAATTAAAAATTAGGCGTGTACGAGCCAATGAGCCGATTAGATCTTCCCCCACAGACAGCGCCCAGGCTTATGGAGGCTCAGTCACGCAGTGGATCCATCAACCCGGACGCTCAGGAAAACCCTGGAGACGCTCAAACGTCGGATTTTTCCTCCCTCCTGGAAGGATTATCCGGCCAAGCGCGGAAAGAGAGCATAGCAACTTTTCAGCGGGAGACTGACATTCTGAGCACTGAGTTGAGTATGGTGGCTCCGGAGCCGGATGCAGGCGGCGACCCCCTGCAGGCCCTTTTGCCTGAGTTGCCGACGAACGACGGTGCTGCATCGATGCCGGCCCTGCAATCCGGAAGCCCCGTCCTGTCGATTCTTGAAAATCTCCTCCCTCGCATTCTGACGCGAGCTGCTCATGGAGACGGTGTCGACTCAGGGCAATCAGGTGCATCTCTTGGATCTTCGCATCTGCCTCTTCTCCAGCAGGAAGCGAGTGCGCTCGGTCCGGCGAACTCGGGTTTAGGATCGAAGCTCGCAATATCGGTTCAGAATCAGGAAACACATTTCAGGCCTATTGTTGAAGGGCTGAGCCACACTTCGGCAGAACCAGGCATGTCCGTCGCTCAGGAAGAGATCGCCCCGGCCACGGACAATCTGCCCACTGGCCAGGCCAAAGGATCCTCGGTGCGAGACTGGATCCCAGATGCAGATACAGGCCTAACTCAGGCCTTGAGTGATATGGCGGTAGAAGGAGAGGCTGCCAAAAGGCTTAAAGAGCAGGAAGCTGTTAGAAGCGCTTCTTTGGAACGTGCCCCCGATCGTGGAGAGTTGCAGAAGCAGTCAATCGCCGGCGGAATGAAAGGGGATGCTGCTTCGCTCCCACCCCAAACACTTCAGCACCTCGCAAAGTCCATCATAGAAGACGTCAAAAGCGTATCGAAGCCTCAGCAGCCATCCTTCCAGCAAGACGGGCTGAACCGGGTTGCTACGGCTAAAGCGTCCGCTGGCGTCCTTAGAGTCTTGGATCTTCAGCTGAGGCCGGCGGAACTCGGTCTCGTAACAATCAGGATGCGGCTTTCCGGCGATAGCATCGAAATGGAAATCGAAGCTCAAAGCGAGGATACGGCCGAGCTTTTGCGCAATGATGCGGAAAAGCTATCCAGCCTTCTCCGAGTGTCCGGCTACCGTCCCGACGTGATCAATATTCAATCCGCTGATGCTATCTCTCATGACCGCTCCTCATTCCAACGTCCCCAGCAGGGAACTCAGGCGCAAGGCCAGTCCTTTGATCAAGGTGCGGCGGCCGGCCAAGGGAACTCCTCCCGCAACCAGGATGGCCGTTACGGCGGGGGGCGACCGGATATCCAAGAGGGTGGAAAAGAGGGGCACTCTTCTGGCGGCAGCCGTTCTGGCGGGATCTATCTTTAACACCGGGATCGCGTTGCCGGTCGTGGCCCAGTCTGCGGCCGGCCTGTGCGAGCGGGAAATGATGCGCGCCTCCTCCAAATACGGGGTGCCGCTGGGCATGCTCTACTCCGTTGGTCTCACCGAGACGGGGCGTCGCGGCAGCCTGCAACCTTATGCCATGAACGTCGAAGGAAAGGCCGTGTTCTCGAACAGCGCCGCCGAGGCGATCCAGCGCTTCGAGCAAGCCAGCAGAAGTGGTGCGAGACTCATCGATCTTGGTTGCATGCAGATCAACCATCTGTATCATCGTGAGAGCTTTCCATCGTTGGAAAGCATGCTGAATCCGCGCACCAATGTAGAATATGCGGCGCGCTTCCTGCGTGAGCTCAAGATGCGTCATGAGACCTGGACGATGGCCGTTGCCCGCTATCATGCAGGACCGAACAACGATCCGGCGCAAAAGCGATACGTCTGTCGCGTGATCGCCAATATGGTCGCAACCGGGTTCGGTCAATGGACGCCGGCAGCGCGAACCTTTTGCGCAGACGCTCCGGGCCTGAGCAGTGGACAGACCGCCTCAGACGGCTGAAGTCGGGCCGCTTATCGTGACATTCTGATTTCCGAGCCGGAACCGTTCAGCGATCCTTCGAGTGCGGCCTCGGCCCCTGACAATCGAGCAACCAGTTGACCGCGCGAGAAGAGGACGACTTGGTTCTCGCGGAAGGTCCAACCATTGACGCCCCTCAAGACCTCCTCAGCACATCCTTGCGTTGAAGCTTTGTAAAGGTCCAGGGATGGGATGCTTGAAAGTTGTACTTTGCAGGACGATCCCCCAACATCAGCCTTCCAGGAACCGGCGTAAGAAGAAGCACGTTGCGGAGGCGTGAATACGCCAGGAGGGTTTGCCGGACCACTGGCCGCAGCCAGACCTGCCGCTTGTGAAGGATGAGCCGGCCCAGCCGGAGCCCGCTCCGCCAGGATGCTCGGGTCCGAAGGAGCGATGGGAGCGGTGCCCTGCGCCGAGGGGAGAGGGCCCATGTCTGCTTCAAGAAAGACGTCTTGACGCCTTGTGGGCTGCACAATGTCGATGGTGAGAGCTTCGGTCTGAATGGCGGCAGGTGTGTTGACCGCGTAATCAGATGGTTCAGCGGGCCGCCCCCAGGGAGCGGAGTATTCTGGGTATTCTCTTCGAATATGCGTCGGGCTCCAGGGCCCTCGAGCATATAAGGATTCCGTCGAGTTGCAGGCCGAGATCGTCCCTGCAGCCGCCATCAAAACTGTCGTTGTCAGGACCTTGTGGTGCATCGAACTAAAATAGGCCGCTATCAATGTCGCACGGAGCCCGCAGGAGAATAGGGAGACTTAAATCGGGCCGGCAGAGGCCGCAAACGGGCTGATGAGAGAATTCTTTCAAAGTCAGACGGATTGAAATCTGACGTGCGCAGTGTCGCATCCAGAAGAACTTCGCTGATCTGAACGCCAATATAATAGTTGCCGAAGATAAGCTTAAAGAAGACTGTCACGGAATCATGCACAAATTCCATGTCGAGAACGACACATGTTGAATCTTCCCGTCCGGAGCTGACGTGGGCTACGTAGCCATAGGAGAGCGTTTCGCCCTTGAAGTACAATTCCGCCGACGACGTCACCATCTCGTCCATATTGCCATGGAGCTGATTATCGGCATAGAAGCGGATGATCTCAGCATCGGTGAGACAGAAGTCAGCGATGACATCCTTGATATTGCAAGCCAAGACTTCTTCCAAGGCTAGGATATCCCAATGCTCTCTCAGCGGAGCCGCGGCTTCGACGGTGCGAAGGCTTCTCATTTAGACCTCGTGAGGATGTAGAACAGGATCTGAGCGACAGCCTTGTAGAAGTCGGGCGGAATCATCCGATCGACCTCCACATGATCATACATGGACCTTGCCAGAGGCTTGTCTTCGATCACGGGTATGCCATTCTTTTCGGCAATTTCACGGATCTTCAGGGCAATAAGGTCCTTGCCCTTCGCGACGACGATCGGAGCGTTCGCCTCGCTGCGCTCATATCGCATGGCAATAGCAAAATGGGTAGGATTAGCGATCACGAATGTCGCCTTGGGAACCGCAGCGAGCATTCGCTTACGGCTCCGATCCTGGGCCAGGGACCGAAGCCGCGCCTTGACCATCGGATCGCCCTCGACTTGCTTATACTCTTCCTTAACCTCTTGCTTCGTCATCTTCAGATCGCTGTGCCACTTGAACCGTGCCCAGAGAAGATCCGCCGCAACAAGCACGATCGTGGCAATGGCAATGGCGGAGACAAGGCGCATCGCCATGGTCAACATCAGCTCCGGAAGTAGGGAGGGATCGGTGAGCATGGCATTCAGAACCTTGTATTGCTCCGACTTCAGAAGCAGGATGCTGACGATTGTCATTGTTGCGAACTTGAACAATGACTTTGAAAATTCTACTAAACCCTGACGTCCGAAGATCCGTTTCCAGCCGCTCACAGGCGAAATTCTATTCCATTGCGGACGAATTCTCTCGGAAACGACGGATGGGACGTTCTGCAATATCGAAGCGGCGAGGCTGCAGCTTGCGAGAATCACGATCGCCGGAATGAGGAACTGGCCGACCTCAAGAGCGACTGCCTGAATCAGGGCAGATGCGTCCAAGCCGGAATCCAAGCGAAAGTCCTGCGGTCGATTGACGAATAGCGATAGCTTCTCTGTCAGGGTCTTAGTGGTACTGCGCGTTGCAAATGTTAGAACGAGAAGAATTCCCACGATCGAAGCGAACATGGGTGCTTCTCTCGAGAAAGGAATGTTTCCCTTCTCGATTGCTTCCCGAATTTTCTTATCGGAAGGCGCTTCTGTCTTGCTGTCCTTATCGTCTGTATCAGACATGATCCGAGGTTCGGCTGCTAGAGCGTCGGATCCAGAAATGGATTATCATTCTGGATCTAATCCGATACTCATTTTCTTGATGACACAACGTGTGGAAGGCATGATCCACTTTTCCTGAAGTAATCTTGGCTCCGTGCGTGCTCTAGAAGTAGGCTTCTTCCTCGGCCTCCGAGTTGATGACGATCTCTCCCCGACCAGCCATTTCGAGAGCGAGATCCGTAATGCTTCGTCTGGCCTCCGCGATATCGCGGTGCGCAGACGGCTCTTTGCTGTTAAGCTCATGCTCGATCATGCGCCGCACGCGTGAAGAGAGCGCGGACAGAACAACCTTGCGGAATTCGTCGTTGGTGCCTTTCAGAGCGAGTACAACGCGATCCGGCGGGACTTGATCGAAGAGGGTTGTGCGATCCTTCGGCGCCAACTTCACGATATCGTCGAAGGTGAAGAGCAGGCCTCTCAGAATTTCTGCCGACTTCGGACGCACGGATGAGAGACTGCTCAGCACATCTTCCATATGATCCCGTTCCATCTTGTTGATGATGTCCGCAATCTTGGCGTGAGTGTCTGCTCCTGCATTCTTCGAGAAGTTCGCCATGAAGTCCTCATGCAACGTCTTCTCAATGTTCTTCATCGTCTCATCGACGATTGGTTTCATGCTCAGCATGCGCCGCATGAGATTGTTCCGCAGCGGCTGTGGCAGCTGGGTCATGACCTTTGCTGCACAGGATGGCTTTACCTTTGACAGGATCAGGGCCGCCGTCTGCGGATGCTCCTTCATGAGGTAAGATGCAATCGCGCTTTCGCTGACCGTCGAGATGCGCTCCCAGATGCTTCGGTTGGCGTTTCCGACAACCTCGTTCATGATGCTGGCGATCTGCTCCGGACTCAAAATTCCGGTAAGCAGCTTTTCGATATGCGCTGCGCCGCCGACCAGGTCCGCTCCGTCGGAAAAGTTTGATGCGAACTCCTCAACCAGCTGCTCTATCTGAGTCGGAGATACTGGTCCGAGTTGAGCGGCGGATTTAGTAACGAGCCGAATTTCCTCTTCGCTGAAATGCTTGAGAATCCTGCTCGCTGCAGGCTTTCCCATAGCAAAGAGGAGAGTTGCGACGCGCTCGGGTCCTTTAAGAACCTTTGTGCCATTTGCCTTCATGGGAACATGAGCGACCATGTGGTGGAACCAACTCAGCCATTAAGATCATTGGTCGGAGGACCGACAATTTCGGTCAGTGAGATGCCGAAGCGGGAGTTGTCGTCCTCCACCACGACCACCTCGCCACGGGCGATGATGCGGCCGTTTACCACGACATCAACCGGCTCGCCGACTCTGTGATCGAGGGGGACGATCGCGCCTCGTCCAAGTTTCATTAGATTGGCGACCGGCATCGTTGCGGAACCCAGGACGACCTGGATCGTAACTGGGATGCGCAGGATCGAATCAAGGTTCTTTCCGCCACCCAGCTTATCATCATGCAAGGCGGAGCCTTCGAAAGCGTTCTCCTGTTGCCACGCAGCTTTGTCCTGGGATTTGGGCTCGAAAGGATTTGTCATGGAAGTTGACCTTATGATTGAGAAGTGCCGGAGCGTGATTGAATTTGCTGACGAGCCTCTTGTGTAAGGTGCTCAAGTCGGGTGGCCATAGCCTGGGCTTCCTCGATGCGTTGGCTGAGGCGAACGAGTGTTTCCCTTCCCTCCGTGCTGAAGTTGGTCACAGCTTTCTGAGCCTTCACCAATGCACTGCCGGTCTTGTCGAAGATCTGCTGATACTCGGCGTGATATCGATCAAGCTTCCTCAGTTTGCGATACATCACGGCCACCATGACGCTGGTCGTCACGAGCGCGAGAAAAAGAACAGCATTAGCGAGGGAGGACATCATCCAGAAACTCTTTTTCCTGGTCGATGAGTTCATCGACCTTTAGAACATAGGATCCCTCTGACTGCCCAATATGGCACCAGAACAGGCCTTGCTGGTTGCTTTCGAGCTTGACGCGGCTCCGCGGGGTTGCCTGCAGCTCGATGACATCACCGATCTTGAGGTCCGCGATTTCGCCCAGAGAGAGGAAACGCTCCTCGAGAACGGCCTTGAGCGTCACCTCGGTCTTTTTCACCTCTGTGGCGATCTGCTTCATCCATCGCGGATCGCGACCGGACGACTCGCCGGTTACTACATGGGAGAGAGCCTTCCGCATCGGGTTGAGGACCGATTGCGGGATGATGACGAACATTTCTCCACCGCGATTGAGCGCTTGAAGAAGGAACTTTGCTGCGACAGCCTGATTGTTTCGGCGCCCGATGACGGCGAAGTCCATACGGGTTTCGATACGCTCGAGCTTGAACTTCGTGTCAACGACCAGCGAGAAGGATGCCTGCAGAGCTTTAGCAACCTGCTCGAAGAGCGTTTGAGCCATCCTGAGCTCGATGTTAGAGAAGCCCCGCGCTTCCTCGACGGGCGGTTCCGAGCCATCGGAGCCGAAGAGCACCTCGACCATCGTGTAGATGAAGTCGCGATCGAAGCCGATCAGGATGTGGCTGTCCCATTCCGGTGCATGGAAAATTCCTGCGACGGCGTTCGCTTCATACATCTCCAGAATTTCGGTGATACGACCGCTCTCGAGCCCGCTGAGCGAGTAGTACATGGGCGACGCCGCCATATGACGCAGGTGCTCGGCGCAGCTCGTCGACATGCGGTCGAAGATCACGTGAAGCATTGGCAGGCGATCGAGCGAGAGACCTGCGGCGTCCAGAAGCATGTCGCGAATATCGGTCGCGCTGTGTGTTCCGCTCGTCATCACGCAGCCTCTTTCAACTCTTCGGAACGGCCGCCCGTCGTGGTCGCTGTTTCAACTTCGTCGATGGTCGGACGATACTCCACGGAGATGCCCTTGCGGCCGTGTTCCACTGCGATCTGTGGGAGCGCGCCGTTCATGTAGGCGATGAAGGCCTGCTTCACGATGACATAGACACGGGTCTGCTTCTCGCGGGTCGCCTTCACCTTATTTGCGAGCGGCGACAGGAAGGCATAGGAGATGAAGATGCCGACGAAGGTTCCGACAAGCGCCGAGGCGATCAGCCCTCCCAGGATGGCGGGCGATTGATCAATGGCGCCGAGAGCCTTCACGATGCCCAGGACGGCTGCAACGATGCCGAGGGCGGGAAGCGCCTCCGACACGGTGTTGATAGAGTAATAGGGTTTCGTACGGTCGCGCTTGAGGGTCGCGATCTCTTCTTCCATGAGAGCTTCGATCTCATGGGGACGCGCATTGCCGATAGTAATCAGCCGTGCGTAGTCACAGATGAAGAGCGTGAGATCCTTGTCCTTGAGGACGCTCGGAAAGGCCTTGAAGATTTCAGATTCCTCAGGCTGGTCGATATGCCCTTCCACCTCATTCCGCGGCTTGTTCTTCAGCTCTCGCATCAGAGCATAAAGAAGGCTCAGAATAGCAAGATAATGGTCTCTCTTTGGCACGGCACCGGAGATCGCCTCACGTGCGGCCCGGCCCGTGTCCTTCACCAATGGCATGGGATTCGCGATAATGAATGTGCCAATCGCGATGCCGCAGATGATTACATATTCCCAAGGCTGCCAAATCACGGCCAGATGACCGCCCATGGCGACATAGCCGCTCACGAGCGAGCCAATGGCGACTGCCAATCCGATCAAAACGCCCAAAGTTGTGGTCCCTTTGTGAAAGTCCAACCTGCTGAGGATGTCCTACTCCCGGAGGCTTGCGCGAAGCTGGAAACAGGAGAGCAAGCCTCGTGCAAGGCTGCTGGATTACCCCTCTGGCCAGGTTCATGCGGCAAGATGGATGCCGCGCCATCGGGGTTGGCTTCATCAGCCTGCCCTTATGAGAGAAAGGCCGGAGCTCCTCTATGCAATCCTCGCTTTATGTCGCGCTGTCCGCCCAAGTGGCCATGGAGAAGCGCCTCAACACGATAGCGAACAACGTTGCGAATATGAACACGGGCGGCTTCCGTGCGGACGAGGTCAAGTTCGAGGAAATCCTCTCTCTTGCGGCAAAGGAAAGTGTGTCCTTCGCTTCATCCGGACAAAACTTCGTGTCACGACGGACAGGACCCATCGTCAAGACCGACAATCCGCTTGATGTCGCCATCCAGGGAGAAGCTTGGTTCGCATTCAATGGTCCCAATGGAGCGGTCTATACCCGCGACGGCCGGTTCAAGATAAACGAGAACGGCGATCTTCTGACTGTGGAAGGATACCAGGTTCTCGATGCCGGCGGCGCGCCTATTGCCCTGGATCCGATGGCGGGCTCTCCAACAATCGGCCGTGACGGAACGATCATGCAGGGAACCAACCAGGTTGGAGCCATCGGTCTCTTCAACCTGAGAAGTGACAGCAGACTGACGCGCTTCGGAAATTCCGGTGTCATGTCCAGCGTTCCGGGCGAAGTCGTTCAGGATTTCAACTCCAACGGAGTTCAACAGGGCTACAGCGAAGGATCGAATGTCAATCCAGTGCTGGAGATGACGAAGATGATCGCGGTCCAAAGAAATTTCGATAGCGCGGCAACGACGATCCAGGAGAGCGAATCGACTCTCATGGACGCCATCCGGACCCTCGGCCCCAGCTCCTGATGGCAGCGATGAACGCTCTCGAACGGCTTGAGGAGCTGGTTCTGACTGAATGTGTCGGACGGCGGAAGGTCCACATCAGCGGGACTATTCGCGAGATAAACCCGAGCTTTTACAGGGTTGCCGGATTATCCCAGTTCGTGAAGCTCGGTGAACGGGTGGGTTTTTCCGCTCACGGGAAGGTGCAGACCGGAGAGGTCGTCCGCATCGATGACGGCGGCATCACCATAAAACCCTTCAATGGACGCATCGAAGCCGGTATCGGAACGCCTGCCTTCCTCGTGGGCGACACGGCCTTGAGTCCCGATCACAGCTGGCGAGGACGGGTCATCAACGCTCTGGGCGAGCCGCTGGACGACCTGGGACCTCTCATTCCAGGGCACAAACCGGTCTGGAACGATGCCGAGCCTCCGTCTGCCATGACACGGTCCAGGGTCAAGATCCCCCTGAAAACGGGTGTCAAGGCCATCGATCTGTTCACGCCGATTTGCCAAGGGCAGCGCATCGGCATTTTTGCGGGCTCAGGCGTCGGAAAGTCGACACTTCTGACAATGCTCGCCAAATGCGAAGGCTTCGACACGATCGTCGTCGCGCTGGTGGGAGAGCGCGGTCGCGAAGTGCGGGAATTCCTTGAAGGGCCCATTCACGCGAACCTGCATAAGTCGGTCATGGTAGTGTCGACTGGCGACGAGAGCCCCATGATGCGGCGCCAGGCTCCAAGAACGGCGGTCGCGCTGGCCGAATACTTTCGAGACTGTGGCGATTCGGTCCTGCTCATTGTCGACTCTGTCACCCGCTATGCGCATGCCGCTCGCGACGTCGCTTTGGCGGCCGGAGAACCTGCCGTTGCGCGCGGCTATACGCCCAGCGTCTTCAGCGACCTGCCCCGTCTGTTGGAGCGGGCAGGGCCTGGAGCCGAGGGAAAGGGCTCGATCACGGGCATCTTCTCTGTCCTCATTGATGGCGACGACCATAATGATCCCGTCGCTGACAATATCCGCGGAACGCTCGACGGGCACATCGTTCTGGATCGCTCCATCGCGGATCAGGGCCGATATCCAGCCATCAATGTTCTGGGATCGATCTCGCGCCTCGCCGATCATGTCTGGTCTCCGGACCAGAAGGAACTGGTCCGCCGACTCCGCGGATTGATCGCCCGATTCGAGGACACGCGGGATCTCAGGCTCATGGGCGGTTATCACCCTGGCAACGATCAGGAACTCGATCAGGCGGTCGTTCTCGTCCCGAGGATCTACGAAGCGCTCCGGCAGGATCCGACCATGCCTGCCAGTCGCGACGCCTTCATGGATCTGGCGCAGGCCCTCAAGCAATAGAGTTGTTCACGTCTCGCATCATCACCTCTGGACCGAAATACAGCTTCGCACAAGCGTCATGGTGTTAGGTCCGGTTTGAAACCGTAGGAGCTTCAGATGAGTCTTTATGGCGTTCTTCGTAGCGGCGTTTCTGGCATGAACGCACAGTCGAACAAGTTGGGAACCGTCGCCGAGAACATCCAGAACTCGAGCACAAACGGATACAAGCGTGCTTCGACTGAGTTCTCATCCCTTATTCTTCCTTCAAGCGAAGGAAACTACAATTCCGGCTCCGTGACCAGCAGGGTTCGCTATACAATCGCGGATCAGGGGCCCATCGCGTATACGACGTCGGCGTCGGATCTGGCGATTTCCGGCAACGGCTTCTTCGTGGTGAGCGACCCGAGCGGATCCCCTTACCTGACGCGCGCCGGCAACTTCGTCAAAGACGGGCGGACTGGCAATCTCGTCAATGCCGCCGGATTTACCTTGATGGGCTACAAGCTGGGGGCGGGAGCTGTAAATCCCTCCTTGAACAGCCTCGACGGTGTCGAGCCAGTCAACATGGCGTCCTTTGCCATGCAGGCCAGCGGATCCACGAAGGCAACTTTCAAGGGTAACCTGCCTGACAGCACTGTTGCCCAGATTCCTCCGGTTGTCAGCCAACGATCGTCCCTACAGGTCTACGACAAGGTCGGAAATCCGATCAAAGTTGACATTGCACTGTCGAAGATCAACGACACGCAGTGGAACATCACTGTTTCCTCGGCTTCCGGTGCGCTGACCGGGACGACGTCGATGACACTGGAGTTCGATGCTGACGGCAAGCTCAATGTGCCATCCGCAACGATGCCGACCTCTATCATGAGTTTCGGCATTCCCGGCGGCGAAACGCTTGCTCTCGACATGGCAGGCATGACGCAGCTGGCCGGCGAATACAACGTCGTCGGTGAAGCCAACGGCAATGCTCCGTCGGCCGTGAAGGACGTCGAGTTCGCCGCAGACGGAACGGTGTACGCGGTTTATGAGGATGGGACCCGTGTCGGCGCCTATCGAATTCCGCTGGCGAATGTGTCGAGCCCGGACAACCTCAGTCCTCGTGCCGGAAACGTCTACGAGACGACGGCTGCGTCGGGCGGCTACCAGGTAGGATTCCCCGAAATGTCGGGATTTGGTTCCATCGCATCCGGCGCCCTTGAAGGGTCGAATGTCGATATCGGCACCGAGTTGACGGCGATGATCGAGGCCCAAACCAGCTATACGGCCAATTCGAAGGTCTTCCAGACTGGATCCGAGCTGCTCGACGTCTTGATGAACCTGAAGCGGTAACTCCTTCCCTTTTGCTCAAGGGTCATTGATCCATGTCTCTGTCAGTAGCCTATAATACGGCGCGGTCTTCGCTTCTGGCGTCTCAGTCCCAGATGGCGACGGTCTCTCGCAATATAACCGGAGCCTCTGATCCGGCCTATTCGCGCAAGATCGCGACGCTCGTGACTCAGGGCGGCGCGGCTCGTGTCGTGACTCTTAGAGCAAGTGATGCGGCACTCCTGTCGAAGATGCTTGAGACGACCTCCGACGCAGCGACCCAGAAGGCATTGTTGGAGGGACTGGAGAAGCTGAGCCAGACCGTGGGCGATACCGAGCTCGACGAGTCTCTAGCTGCGCGGGTCGGAGCGCTGGACAATGCTCTCAAGCAATATGCCAATGCCCCCGACAATCAGCAATATGCTCGTGCCTTCGTCAAGGCGGCCAACGATATGGCGTCCAGCCTGAATCGGGCTACGAGTGCCGTGCAGGCCATCCGCCTCGAAGCGGATGGCAAGATCGCAGACTCTGTTGCCCGCATCAATGACATCCTGGCCAAGTTCGAGAAGGTCAACCAAGAGGTCGTGAGCGGTACGGCGCTCGGGGCTGACGTGACTGATGCGCTTGACGTCAGGGACGGCCTGATCGCTCAATTGTCCGAGGAGATTGGCGTGACTGTCGTGCCGAGAGCCGGCAATGACATCGCTCTTTATACCGACAGCGGCGTTCCGCTGTTCGACAAGACACCCAGAGCAGTCGAGTTCGATCGGACAACTGTTTACGATCCGACCACGACCGGTTTCCCCATCAAGATCGACGGGATTCAGGTGACCGGCTCCGGAGCTCTGATGCCGCTGAATTCGGGCAACCTCGTTGGCTTGGTGGCCATCCGGGATCAGGTGACCGTGACCTATCAGCGTCAGCTCGATGAGCTTGCGCGCGGTCTCATTCAAGCTTTCGCAGAAAAGCACCAGACTGATCCCTTGCAGCCCGATCTCCCGGGGGTTTTTACATTCCCAGGCGCAACCGGAGTTTCGGGCCCACCAGCCGCGACTGGCCTGGCAGGGAGGATCACGGTCACTAACGAGATCGACCCGACGAAGAGTGTGACAGGAAAATTCGAGAATATCCGCGACGGCGGCATCAATGGTGCCGGCTACCGCTACAATCCCGACCCTGGTAAAACCGCCTTCTCCGATCGTCTCTACGGCCTCCTCGGAGAGATGGCGAAGGACCGGAACTTCGACTCAAGCCTAGGTCTGGGTGCAGAGGTATCGCTGCAGAAATTCGCATCAGGTTCGGCAAGCTGGGTCGAGTCTTCGCGTCAAAGTGCTGACCAGTCCCTCGACTACCGGAATACCCTCCTGGGACATGCGTCGGAAACACTCTCAAATGCAACTGACGTCAATGTGGATGATGAAACAGCCCTGATGCTGCAGTTGGAGAAGTCCTACTCGGCTTCCGCGAAGTTGATCTCGGTAATCGACCAAATGCTCAAGACCCTTCTCAATGCGGTAGGCTAAGCCATGAAGACGACATTCATCTCGACAGTGACGCTGTGGAACTCTCCTCGATCGTCACTCGACAAACTTCAGGATAGCCTCACGAAAGCCAATACGGAACTGACGACGGGGCGGCATGCGGATATCGGGCTTGCTCTCGGATATAAAGTATCAGAGTCGCTTTCCCTGCGCCAGCAGCGAGCGGAAATCGATACGCTGACCGGCAGCAATGGCCTGGCCATTGAACGCCTCAAGACAACAACCTCTGCCTTGAATGGCATTCGTGAGAGTGCAACGAAGTTTAGAGATGCATTGGTCGGACTACCGAGCAATCCTCCGGTTGAAACGGTCAAGGTGCAGGCAAAAGCTTATATGAGCAGCCTGATCGGGAACCTCAACACTTCGCTCGGGGGGCAATACATTTTCAGTGGCATCAACACGAAGGTGGCACCGGCCAACGATTACGCAGGCGGAGGCCCTCCCTCGCTCAAGGCACTGGTCGCAAGCGCATTCTCTGCTCCAACGGCATCTGGTGGCTTTGGATTCCCGCAGGGCGACCCACTCGCGTCCGGCATCACGACGGGCGATATGAAAGCCTTCCTCGATGGGCCGTTCAAGCAGCTCTTCGAGGGAACAAGCTGGAACGCGCTGTCGAACGCGTCCGATCAGAACATCCAGAGTCTGATATCACCGACGGAGAAAGCCGAGACGTCAACGAATGCGAATACGCCTCCCATACGGCAAATTGCGATGGCGTACACAATGATCTTCGACCTCGGAATCGAGACGCTGAGTCCTGCAACGAGGGACGTTGTGTTCGGAAAGGCCATAGAAGTTCTCTCAACAGCGATCAGCAGCCTGACCGACTTGCAGGCAGGCATCGGAACGGTCCATGCGAGAACTGAAAGCGCTAACGAGAGGATGGAACTGCAGAAGTCGATTTTCGACGAGCGTATCGGAGGGCTGGAGGCTGTCGATCCAACGGAAGCGAAAGTTCGCGTCGATCAACTCATGACTCAGATCCAAACATCCTACTCTCTGACTGCTCAGCTTAAGCAACTCAGCCTAATCAATTATCTCTAGTTCCGGGTCTCATCAATGTATCGATTTTCGTATGCTGAGGTTGTCGAGGATGCTCCCAAGGAGTGCCGGCAGCGCGAGTATGAAATCTTTGAGCGTGCGATCGGCCTTTTGAAGGCTGCCGAGGGCCTCCCCGCACGATCTCCCGAGATCCGCGATGCGGTGGAGTTTCTCCAACGCCTCTGGACGGCCTTCGTCCAGGATCTGGCGCATCCAGACAACGAACTGCCCGATAAACTCAAAGCCCAGCTCATCTCGATTGGGTTCTGGGTTATGCGGGAATCCAGTCGCGTGGCACTCGGTGAGCATAACGATCTGACCGCGCTGATCGACATCAATACCATGATCCAGGAGGGTCTGAAATGAAAGCCAAAATGAGATTCTCCCTGAAAGCCGGTGAACGCATCTTCATCAATGGAGCCGTCTTGACCGTGAGCCAGAAGGTGACGCTGAGCCTCCTGAACGAAGCGCGCTTCCTCCTGGAGAGCCATGTCCTTCAGGTTGCCGAGGCGACGACCCCGATGCGTCAGCTCTACTTCGTCGTGCAATCCCTCCTGATCAACCCGCAGGAGGCCGGCAAGGTCATGGAGGCATTCCGAAAGCTTCATGATGCTCTGATCAAAGTCGCTACCGATGAAGTCGTGAAGGACACCCTTCGCAAGGTCGGGGACCTCGTGGAAGCCGATCGCACATTCGAGGCGCTGAAGCTCATCCGAACCCTGTTCGAGCCCGCCGAGACTCACCAATCATCATCGGCAGAACCTGCCGCGGTGCAAGCAGCATAATTCGGGAGCCTCATGATGAACGTCTCTTCTGTCTCCAACACATTCACGGCCCAGCGGGCCGCCACCACATCGGACACGTCTTCCACTGCGACGTACGACAACTTCCTGAAGCTGTTGCTGACGCAGATGAAGAACCAGGATCCGACCGAACCCATGAAGTCGACCGACTACATGGCTCAGCTTGCGACGTTCTCCCAGGTCGAGCAGACCGTGAAGAGCAACTCGAAGCTTGATGCTCTGCTGGCGTCTTCGACATGGGCACAAGCCGACAGCGTCATCGGCCGCACGGTCTCGACCGCAGATGGCAAGGTCTCGGGTCAGGTATCGTCCGTCACGATCACGAGTGAAGGCGCCGTCGCCAAGCTGAAAGATGGGACGCAGCTGCTTCTCGGCCCCGGTGTCGTTGTGAGCTGACGATGAACGAAGTCGACGCCCTTGAGCTTGTACGGGCAGCCATTTGGACCGTGATCATTGCGGCAGGACCAGCCGTCGCTGCCGCAATGATCATCGGTATCGTCATCGCCCTGGTTCAGGCGCTGACTCAGATCCAAGAGGTCACGCTGACCTTCATCCCAAAGATCATTGCCATTCTGGTGGTCGCTCTCGTGACCGGTTCTTTTGTCGGGTCGCAAATCTTCGCCTTCACTGAACTGGTGTATGGTAAAATTGTAACAGGGTTCTAGATTGCCGTCATTTGAGTGGCGTGCGGGACGAGGAACATCCCTTTAGGGTGGCTTTGCGACCCTCGCGCAAGCTTCATGGTCCATGTGTCGGTTTCATCGTTCATTCGTTGAGCTGACAGGCACATGGAAGCAAGTGAAGTGACCGCCCAAGGGCGTGGCAGAGATCTGGCATTTGCCGGCGTCGTGGTCGGCATTCTCGCCATTCTCTTTCTCCCGATTCCGCCGCTTGCGATCGATATGGGGCTTGCCCTGTCGGTTGCTTTGTCCGTCCTGATCCTGATGGTGGCGCTCTGGATCCAAAAGCCCCTCGAATTCTCGGCTTTCCCCACCGTCCTCCTCATCGCAACTTTGTTGCGCCTTGCGTTGAGTATCGCGTCGACCCGTCTCATCCTGTCCGACGGCCATAAGGGTGTCGATGCTGCCGGCCACGTGATCAGCGGCTTTTCCCAATTCGTCATGAGTGGCGACTTCGTCATCGGCATCGTCGTCTTCATCATCCTGATCACGGTCAACTTCCTGGTCATCACCAAAGGTGCGACCCGCATCGCCGAGGTGGGGGCCCGGTTTACCCTCGACGCCATTCCCGGCAAGCAGATGGCCATCGATGCCGATCTGTCGGCCGGCCTGATCGACGAGAAAGAGGCCCAGAAGCGACGGCGCGAACTCGAAGAGGAGAGCGCCTTCTTCGGATCCATGGACGGTGCCTCGAAATTCGTCCGTGGCGAGGCCGTCGCAAGCCTGATCACGATCGCCGTCAACATCTTCGGCGGGATCATCATCGGTGTCACGCGCCACGGTATGCCCTTGTCCAAGGCGGCTGACGTTTTCGTCCAGCTCTCCGTTGGTGACGGACTGGTCAGCCAGATTCCAGCGCTTGTCGTCTCCCTGGCGGCTGGTCTCCTGGTCTCGAAGGGCGGAACGAGAGGGCAGGCACAACAGGCTGTGCTTGGGCAGCTTGGCGCCTATCCCCGGGCTCTCATGGTCGCCGCCGCCCTGATGTTCGTTTTCGCGATTGTGCCCGGGTTGCCGATGATTCCCTTCCTGGCGCTGGGCGGCTGCATGGGTTTCATCGCCTATTCGATTCCGAAGCAGAGAGCCGAGCAGGAAGCGAAGGCTCAGGCGAAGCTGGTGCAGGAACAGCAGAAGAACCTTCTGGAATCGCGCGACACGGTCAAGGAATCGCTGAAGCTTGCCGAAATCGAGTTGTGCCTTGGCAAGCATCTCGCCTCCTACCTGGCGAATTCCCATGGCGATCTCGCGCATCGCGTCGGCAAGATGCGCAAGAAATTCGCCCAGGATTACGGCTTCGTTCTGCCGGACGTGAAGCTCTCCGACAGCCTCATGATTCCCCCTAAGAGCTACCAGATCAAAATCCACGGAACCGTTGTGGCGACGCAGGAGGTCCGCCCGGGCGACCTCCTCGTCGTGCTCGGCGACGGCCCGGTTCCCGATGTGCCCGGGGATGAGGTCCGTGAGCCCGCCTTCGGCATGAAGGCTCTGTGGATCTCAGACGTTTATCTGAGCGAGATCAAGCGTCAGGGTTTTCAAGCGGTCGATGGGGCATCGGTCCTCCTCACGCATCTGAGCGAAGTGATCCGCAACAACCTACCGCAGCTCCTGTCCTACAAGGATGTCCGCAATCTCCTGGACGGCCTTGATCCAGAGTACAAGCGCCTGCTTGACGACATCTGTCCCTCACAGATCTCGTATTCTGGTCTTCAATCCGTTCTGAAGCTGCTGCTGGCCGAGCGGGTCTCCATCCGCAACCTGAGCCTGATCCTTGAGGCGATCGCCGAGATTGCACCCCATGCGCGTCGAGCCGAGCAGCTGGTGGAGCATGTGCGGGTTCGGATCGCTCAGCAGATCTGCGGCGATCTCGCCGAAGGGGGAGCTCTGAATGTCCTCAGGCTCGGCAACAGATGGGATATCGCTTTCCATCAAAGCCTGAAGCGGGATGCAAAGGGAGACGTCGTCGAGTTCGATATCGATCCTCGCCTCGTGGAGCAGTTCGGGGCCGAGGCTTCTGATGCCATCAAGGCCCGCATGGGCCAGGTTCATACCTTTGCCGTCGTGACGGCGCCGGATGCTCGGCCCTATGTCCGTATGATCATCGAACGCATGTTTTCGTCCCTGCCTGTTCTGTCGCATCTGGAAATCGCTCGAGGCGTTGAGGTCAACTCGCTCGGTACGATCTCGTGAACCAGGTCACCCCCGAGATCCTGCTCGGGATCTTCCTGATTTTCTGCCGGATCGGCGGATGCCTGATGATCGCCCCGGGCTTCTCGAGCAGCCGCATTCCGATGCAGGTTCGGCTCTTCATCGGCCTCGCCACCAGTCTGGCGCTGGCGCCGGTTCTGCTCGAGAAGGTTCGAGCCGGCATCACCTCGCAGGTTCCAACGGCAATCCTGGTGTATATCGGCTCGGAGCTGCTCACAGGTATCCTGATCGGTTTGTTGGGACGCGTCTATTTCCTGGCGCTGCAAACCATGCTGAGCGCGGTGGCCATGGCTCTGAGCTTTGCCATGCCGGGAACCCCGATCGACGACGCGGAGCCACTTCCTCCGATCAGCTCCTTCATCATGATGGCGGCAACCGCCGTTCTCTTCCTGTCCGACCTTCATTGGGAGCTGTTTCGAGGAATCATCGCCTCCTATTCCAGGCTGCCACTGGGGGAGGGATTGGGCATGAGGCTCTCGCTGACGCAGCTTGTTGACCAGATCGGCATCGCTTTCGTTCTTGCCCTCAGGATCAGCAGCCCCTTCATCTTGTATTCGGTCATCGTCAATCTGGCGGTCGGACTGACGAACAAACTCACGCCGCAGATCCCGGTTTACTTCCTGGCGACCCCCTTCATCATGCTCGGCGGATTGCTGATCGTATACTTCGCCGCAAGCGACTACGTTCTCCTCTTCATGGAGGCATTCTCAACCTGGCTTCGGAACGGGTAGGCCGAATGAAACAGAGAATCCGGAAAATCGACCGCATTTTGAAAGTTCAGCAACATCTTCAGAGGGAAGCCGAGCTGAGGCTTGCCAATCTCGAGCGGGAAGCAACCGGGCTGAAGACCGCTCAGGAGAATCTCATTCAGACAATGAATGACCACGAGACGCTGCACGGTCTCTTCGTCGATGTCGCCGCCAAGCGCTTGCAGGTACTGGCCTCTCAGGCGAGCGCCGTTGAGAAAGCGAAGTTGGTGCAGAAGTCTGTTACCCTCGACAGAGCCATGCAGGCGAAGCGGGTGGAGAAGATGTTGTCGGGACTCAAGGATCAGGAGCGTCGGGAAACGGAGAAGAAGGATCTCGCTTCCGTTCTCGAGAACGTTTCAAGAGGAGAGAGCGCAAGCTTCCCGTAAGCTAGCCGGATTATAGGTTTACTCAAGTAAAGCAACTTGAGAGATGCGAGATGGCTATCAGCCCGCCCTCAGATATTGTGAACGACGTCGCAAGGGCAGCGGATCCTGCACGCTACCAGGCTGCAGCCCAGAAGCTGCTCGATGGTGCATCAGCCGTGGACGGCGCAAGCTTCGAGGATGCCGTGAAGTCCGTCGCGGGTCAGCCGCTGATGGCGACCGGAGCCGACGTCTACACCTTGCGGAACTCGCTTCGCAACGACGCGGAGACGGCCAGTGCCGCCAGAAGGAAGAAGGCTCACCAGGAATTCGAGGCTTACATTCTTCAGACCTTCGTCGAGTCCATGCTGCCGAAGGATGCGGAGAACACTTACGGCAAGGGCAACGCCGGGTCCATCTGGAAGTCCATGATGGCTGAGCAGATCGGAGCGCAGATTTCGCGAGCCGGCGGAATCGGGGTCGCGAAGCGGCTTCTCGGCAATCGTGAGAGCGGACCATCCGCAGATATCCAGGTCCCGCGGGCGACCCCGTCGTTCTCGCTCAAGATTTCACCTCCTAAGGCATGACGACAGCCGCGTCGGGCCATCGACAAAGAAGCAGGAAGCACCATGATGCTGATGAAGTCCCTGGATCGCCTCGAAGAAGCCCTGGATATGGAAACGGCCGCTCTCATGGCGCGTGACCTGTCCAACCTGGAAGAGTTCAATCGGCGCAAGAGCCAATCTCTTCTTGAGATCAGCCGGATCGTACGGACATCCGAGATCCACGCGCTCGACCAGAGGGCAACGAAGCGTCTCCAGGATCTCCAGGTGAAGATCGAAGCAAACCAGGACGTTCTGCGCCGTCACATGCAGGCCGTGCAGGAGGTCGCGAGCATTATCTCGAACGCGATCCAGCATGCAGAATCCGACAGCACCTACTCCGTGCACATGAACAAGGCGGGCTTCGGCGCATGATGAAGAACGTCATGGCGGGCTTCTGGGTCTGCGCGGTCACGCTGGCGTCCTGCTATGCGGCCGTGACCTGGACCGTCGGCAAGGCGCCTGCGGAAGAGAAGGGAAATTACGAGGGGCTGCAGTACAAGAAGCTGCCCCCGATGAACATCCCGATCGTCGCGGAAGGGGCCGTGCAGGGCTATGTGATTGCGAACCTGGTCTTTACGGCCGACGCCAAGACCCTGCGTGAGATCTCCGTGCCTCCCGAGGCTTTCATCCAGGACGAGGTCTTTCGCTACGTCTATGCGGACGAGACGCTCGATTTCAAAAAACTCTCTCGCTACAACGTCAACGGCATGATCGGCAATGTCAGAGAGAGGATCAACAAGCGGCTGGGTGCCGAGATCGTCAAAGAGATCTTGGTCGAAAATTTCAATTTCGTCGATAAATCCGATATTCGCTCCTAGCGCCGACTGTTGATCGGACGCAGCAGGGCGATGAGGCCTGGGAAGATTTTTTATGCGCTATTGCCTGATCGTTGATGACTCCCGCGTGATCCGCAAGGTATCCCGCGAAATCGTCGAAAGCCTCGACTTTCGCGTCTCCGAAGCCGAAAACGGGGAAGCGGGCCTGAAAGCCTGCCAAGCCGAGATGCCGGACGTGATCCTCCTCGATTGGAACATGCCCGTCATGGACGGCTACAGTTTCCTCAAGGCGCTGCGCAGCACACCGGAAGGTCAGGCCCCGAAAGTCGTCTTCTGCACGACGGAGAACGGCCTGGACCACATCACGCGTGCCTTGGAAGCCGGCGCCGACGAATATGTCATGAAGCCCTTCGACAAGGACATTCTCGCTGCCAAGCTCCAGGAGCTGGGCGTCCTTCCTGTATCGCATTCGGCGTGAGACGATGTCCTTATCTCCTGCACCCCAGACAAACCCAATCCCCGGTCGTCTCACCCGCGTGATGATCGTCGATGATAGTGCCGTGATCCGCGGCATGATCGGCCGATGGCTCACCGAAGCGGGCGGCTTCGACATCGTCGCGACGGCGTCGAACGGCCGCATGGCCGTCGATGCGGCGGAGCGCTCGAAGCCGGAGATCATCCTGCTCGATATCGAGATGCCGGAGGTCGACGGTCTTGCGGCTCTGCCGTTGATCCTGAAGGCGCATCCTGCGAGCAAGGTGATCGTGATCTCGACTCTCACGCAGAGGAACGCCGAGATCTCCCTGAAATGCCTCTCGCTCGGTGCCGTCGATTATCTAGCGAAGCCCGAGAGTGCCCGCGCGGCAGGCGCGGCGAACGATTTCCGCCGTAATCTCATCGAGAAGCTGCGGGCCTTAAGCGAAACGAAGGCTCGCCCGTCGAGGACATTCACGGTTCCGGCGCCCGCGATCGTCTCGCCGGCGCCAGTCCCTCTCACACGGCCAAGCGCCGCGAAGCCCCAATGCCTTCTCGTCGGGTCGTCAACCGGCGGTCCGCGCGCCGTCGAGCGTGTTCTCCTGGACATGAAGCCTGCGCTGGCGACGATCCCCGTGCTGATCGTTCAGCACATGCCGGCGATGTTCACCGCCGTCTTCGCGGAGCATCTGCAGACCCTGTTGTCCGTGCCGGCACGAGAGGGGCGGGATGGGGACGCCGTCGTGCCCGGAACGATCCTGGTCGCGCCCGGTGGGCGGCACATGGGAGTCGTGTCCTCCGGAGGCAAGGCGACGATCCGGCTCAACGACGGGCCGCCCGAAAACTTCTGCCGTCCGGCGGTCGACGTACTGTTCCGGGAGGCTGCCACCGTCTACGGGGCCTCGGCTCTTGCCGTCGTGCTCACCGGCATGGGCTCGGACGGGACGCACGGCGCACGCTTCCTCACGAAGGCGGGCGCGACCGTGATCGCTCAGGACGAAGCGACGAGCATCGTCTGGGGCATGCCGGGCAGCGTCGTGAAGGCGGGTCTCGCCCACGAAGTTCTTCCCTTGGAATCCATCGGCCGTTCGCTGAAGGGCCTCATCACCGGAGCTTCGAAATGACCGAAGCCGAATTCGAAGCCCTACGTGTCTTCCTGAAGGCCCGGTCGGGCCTGGCGCTCTCTCCGGACAAACGCTACCTCGTCGAGAGTCGCCTTTCGTCCGTGTGCACGCGCTTCAAGCTCGAGAGCCTGTCGCACCTCATCCGGGAGATCAAGACCGGCCGTGCGATCGCCGTCGAGAAGGCGACGATCGAGGCGATGACGACGAACGAGACCTTTTTCTTCCGGGACAAGACGCCTTTCGATCTCTTCCAGGATGTCCTGCTTCCCAAATATCTCAAGGAGCGTGCCACCAGCCGCAGGCTGCGGATCTGGTGCGCTGCGGCCTCAAGCGGGCAGGAGCCTTACTCCCTGGCGATGCTCCTGAAGGAGGCCTCCGCCCGGATGCCGGGATGGCATATCGACATCGTCGCGTCCGACATTTCCACGGACGTGCTGGAGAAGGCGAAGGCCGGCCTCTACAACCAGTTCGAAGTGCAGCGCGGATTGCCGATCCGTCTCCTCGTGAAGTATTTCACGCAGGTGGGCGACCAATGGCAGATTGCGCCTGAGATCCGCTCCATGGTGGATTTCCGCTATCTTAATCTCCTGGACGATTTCAGCCGCCTCGGCCCGTTCGACATCGTCTATTGCCGCAATGTGCTGATCTATTTCGATGCCCCGCTGAAGGCCGATGTCCTGCGCAGGATCTCCAATGTCATGGCGGCGGACGGATCGCTCCTCCTCGGGGCCTCGGAAACAGTGCTCGGTGTCACCGACGCCCTGACGCTCGATCCGGCTCATCGAGGTCTCTACACGAAGAGCCCTACAACTAACGCGCCGAAGATGTTTGCTGCCGGCGCCCGCTAGGTCGTGGGCAGAGGGCGGATTATCCAGTCATCTAACTGAAGCGCTCAGCCCCAGGGTTGGGCGCTTTTTCTATTCCGTACCGGGCCTTCCTATAGTTAACAAACTGTAAACACAAAGATTTTTACAAAAATCGACGTCTTTCTGCTTGACGCAACGGAGCCTCATCAGTAAACAGGAAGCACAAGCACCGCAGACGAAGCGCTCATCGCTTCAGGTGCCTAAGAAAGCACTATGGTACGCCTTCCGATGAAGGCCAGGCATGATGCCACTCCATTTTGCCGGTAAAAGCCCGGATGTCATGTGAGCAGCGGATCGAGATTGTCTCGAGGCATGAAGCCACTCCGCTGGGTCGGTTAAAATCCGACATTCCCTGAACAATCTCACATCATTCAAGGAAGAAGCACATGTCTTCGATTCTCACGAACTCCAGCGCACTCACCGCTCTCCAGAACCTGAACAACACCCAGCGTTCGCTGAGCAAGACCCAGAGCCAGATCTCGACCGGCCTGAAGGTTGCGACCGCTGCCGACAACTCCACCAACTGGTCCGTTTCGACCAAGATGAAGGCCGAGAACAGCGTCGTCGGAACGATCCGGGACAAGCTGAAGGAAAACTCCGCTCTCGTGAAGACGGCCACGTCTGCCCTGACGCAGATCGCCGACACGCTCACCAAGATGAAGGCCCAGGCTACTCAGGCTGGCGACGTTGACGGCACGAGCGGCTACACCGAAGTGAACAAGGCGCTCGCCGGTCTCGCGAAGACCCTCACAGGCCTGATCGACGGTGCAAGCTTCAACGGCGTGAACGTCCTCAACAGCGCCACTGCTGGCGTGAACATCGTTTCCGGTTGGGGTGGCGCCACCTTCACCACGATCGATCTCACGTCGCAGGATCTGAAGGCGACGCTGACGACCGGCGTCACGGCTCCCACCGCGATCGCATCCAAGGCCAACGCTGAGACTCTGCATGCGGCACTGGACGCCGGCCTGACCGCCGTTCGTGCTTACGCCGCAGACCTGGGTGCCGTTCAGAACCAGATCGATGCTCAGTCGGAGTTCCTTGAGTCTCTCTCGAACTCGCTGACAAACGGCGTGAGCTCGATGGTTGACGCCGACATGAACGAGGCTTCGACCCGCCTGCAGGCTCAGCAGACGCAGCAGCAGCTCGGCGTTCAGTCGCTCTCGATCGCGAACCAGAACAGCCAGATGATCCTGAAGCTCTTCCAGTAAGAGCTTCCTGATCGCTGACCACGAGGCCCCGTCTTGCAAAAGGCGGGGCCTTCTTTTTGGGTCGCTCGCGGAACGCTGAGCCATGTTCAAGACATTTCATCACATGACTGCCCTCGTGCTCGCCTGCACGTTAGGGATCGTCGCTCCTGATCTTTCCACCCTTTCGGCAGCAACGGGTTCGCTCCGAACCTGGAACTACGCCCTCCAGACCGATCAAAGCGGGCTTCCGACCCGGGCACTGGCGCAGGTCAGGGGTGAGGGGGGCAGCTCCCTCTGGTTCTCCTGCACCAGGGTCGCGGGAGACGAGGGCGAACCGCCGCAAGTGGCCGTCGCCGCAACCGTGATGCAGAAGGCCTATCTCGGGCCGAGCGATCCAAGGGGGCGGAGCACTGTGTACTGGCTGGATGAACGTCCGCCTGAGGTCTCCCATTGGGTCTACCGCGATCGATACGGGCAATTGCGGGGAGAAGACGAAGTCATGGGCTTCGTGGCAAGCCTGGCGACAGCGCAAACGCTTATCGTGGAACTCGCGAATTACCGTCTCGAGCCGCACAGCGTGAAGTTCGCACTCGTCCCCGACGAGACCAAAGCCATCGCTGAGAGATTCTCGAAAGATTGCCGGTCGATCGAAACGGTGCAGGATTAGCGTGGGGCAGCCGGTCGCGACCATCGATCTCCGCGATCGACGCCATCCATAGGAGGGAACCATGTTCAGCACGATGAGCCGCTACCAGATGCTGCAGACCAACGCGGCGCTGACCAAGACGCTCACCCAGAACGATGCCATGGTCAAACGGGATACCGAGTACTACCTCGCGAATATATCGAAGGTGAAGACCATCGACGACTTCGTGAAGGATTACCGGCTCTTCAGCTATGCCCTGAAGGCCTATGGCCTCGAGGACATGATCTACGCCAAGGCCTTTATCAAGAAGGTGCTCACCGAGGGTATCACGGATACCAAGAGCATGGCGAACAAGATGACGGACCCGCGCTACAAGGAATTCGCCAAAGCGTTCGACTTTGTCGCCAAGGGCGACAAGGCGACCTCTCAGGCCAGCGCGACGACGGAAGCCGTCAGTAAGTACTACCAGCAGACCCTTGAGAAGAAGGAGGGCGAGCAGAACGAGGGCGTGAGGCTCGCGCTTTATTTCAAGCGCAAGGCGTCCAGTGTCACCACCACCATGGGGCTCCTGGGCGACAAGGCGCTTCTGAAGTTCGTGCAGACGACGTTCAGCATCCCGACGGGTGCCTCCAAGGCCGATCTCGACCTGCAGGTCCGGAACCTGGAAAAACACCTCAACATCAAGGATCTGCAGGATCCCAAGAAGGTCGACAAGCTGATCCAGCGGTTTTCCGCCATGTACGACATGAACAACGTCAGCCCAGCCACGGCCGCCCCGGTCTTGACCCTGTTCTCGGAGCCCGCCGAGGCGGGTGTTAGCGTCGACCTAATGATGAGCATCAGCAAGCTCAGACTCGGCGGCTTCTGAGCCGCTATTTTGAGACGACGTCCACGACGATCCGTTCGGTCAAGGGCGTTGCATCGGAAGGCGCGCTCGCGACGAAGATCCCGCTGCAGATCGTCGTGACTTTGTGAACTGGCATGCGGTGCTTGTCGGCGCCGATCATGTAGTTCACTGTGTAATAGGGCTCGCCGCCGATGAAGGCGGTCTGCTTGCTCTCGAAGATGTAGCCGATCTGGGTCGGGCTGATCCTGTAGACCGTTCGCGGCGGGCCCCAGGCGGCAATCCGCGCCGAGATGGGCTTGCCGATATAGTCCGCACACGACAGAGCGAGCGTTTCATGAGTCGTCGGTACGCATCCGCCGACGCCGACAGCTGCCGCGAGTGTCATGACAAGCGTTCTCACGCGGTTCTCCCAAACAAGCAAAAACTCGGATCGATCCTATATAGACGATTTGAGCGATCGAAGCCTTTCCTGGGAATGTAGTGAATCCCGAGCTCAGGATGTTGGGCCGAGGGAAACGCCTCGTCAGGTTCGGGCAAGCTCGCCATGCCATAGGAAAGGGGTACCTCCGAATGACGAGGAGAGATCCGTGGCCTTGGTTCTGGTGCCTGTCGTTGCTGCCTCCCTGGTCGGGCTGATCGGAACGCCCGTCGTGCGCCTCATGATTTCCTCGCAGAGAACGAGGCATTGGGCGAGACATCGCAGCATGGCGCAGAGCCGGTCCTGAATGAAACGATACTTGGATATGATGAGGCGCTGATCCTACAGGCTCCAGCCACCGTTGAATCCGAAACCCATGATCTCAGTTGCTCAGACGATGCGCGGATTCATGGCTCTCCGTCAGATGCCGGACGTTGAGCGATCTGCATAGCACTGGACAATCTCGAATACTCATCGTCCCTCTTCATTCGGAGAGGTCTGCGATACATCGCAGAGTCGAATGCTTGCCCTGTTGCTGGAAGTCAACAGTGGCGGATCGTTCGTGATCTTGCGACGAGTTCCCGCTTGCGCTGAGCCTCTGCTGCTGACAGCTTTGTTGAAAAGAAAAAAGCTGAACAGGTACGGGGCATGCGCGGGATTACTTCAACGACTTCGGCGAGGCGCAGTAAACGCCTCAATCGTATCTTCGCCTCGGCAGGTCTTGCCGCCGTGGTTCTCTCCGCCATGGCCGGTGCCGGGTCGGCCCTCGCATTCCCTCAATGGGTCACACCTGTGCCGGGCGATGCTCTTCTCTCAGCTGGTGCCGCTGGACCGACGCCGGCCTGGATCGCGTTCTGCGCGCAGCGGCCGCGGGAATGCGCGCACGATCCCTCCGAACCTGACACGATCATTCTCGATCAGGCGAACTGGAAAACCATCGTCGACGTGAACGAGCGGGTGAACAAGGAGATCCTGCCGGTGACGGACCAGGATCACTGGGGTGTTTCGGATCGCTGGGATTATCCGGAGGATGGGCTAGGCGATTGCGAGGACATCCAGCTGCTGAAGCGCCGCCTCCTCACGCAGGCCGGCCTGCCGCAGCGGGCCCTGCGCATGACGGTGGTCATCGACGAGATCGGGGCAGGGCACGCGGTGCTCATGGCGAGAACCGACCGCGGCGATTACATCCTCGACAACAAGCGCAACGCCGTTCTGCCCTGGCAGCAGACGGGCTATCGCTATGTGAAGCGGGAAGGGTCCGACAGTGCTACCTGGGTCTGGCTCGGAAACCAGGCGGCGCCGATCGTGACGGCGACCAAGTAAGCAGCAGGGCCGTGGAACGCAGCCCTATTCAGGCTTCAATCAGGACGATGTAACGATAAAGGTTGAGGCGCTCGGATGGAGCGCCTCGCGGCTCTAGCTCGATGCCCGCGCAGCCGGCGACTGCGTGATCATGGTCTCGGTCGTGAGAACCACCCAGCCGGAATCCGAACGCTCGATGGAGATGACCTGACCGATTCCGGGCAGGGTCATTCCGGGCGTCACCCACCACAGACCTTCGGGACCTTCGATCAAGGCGGATCCGCCTGTCGCGCGATGGACGACGTAGCGCTGGAACTGCGCCCGTCTGTCGAGGCTCTGCGCAGCGGCCTCTGCCTTGTGGCCCGCCGTCAGGACGACGTCCTTCTTGGTCAGGGAACCCGTGGTCGCGGGGTTCAGTTCGGCGGAGCGCGTTGGGTTCGCGGCGATGGCCCTGCCGATACTCGTGTCGGTCACCGCGGTCTTGAGATAGGAATAGCCGTCGCTGATATTCAGGGCGTAGACCGGAAGGCCGATGGCCGAGAGGGTGAGGGCCAAGCCTAAGCACATCACGATGCGGTCGCCCACTGCCTCGCGGGCGCGGATGGATTCCTCGATCCGTTGAACCTTGCGCTCTCGCTGCTCGGCCGTGGTCATGGGGCCTTTGGCGTTTCCTGCCCTGGCCACCTGCTCCAATACTTTGTCGAACCGAATGCCCATGGAAACCGCCACGTTGAGAATCTCGTGGAATCATTCCTATGCGTTTATACTTAACATTTCGTCACTTAAGGCAAAGAAACTTGGCTGTATCCGCCTGACGATGACCGCAAGCCCCGCGCAAGCATTCGCACGCTACCATGCAGATCTATTCATGGGTGTTGCAGTGGCTTCGGCCGTCGGGGTTGATCATGAAGATTAGAACGAAGATTTTTGCGCTCGTCGCGGCGTTGAGCGTTGTCGCCGTCATGACGGCCGCCGTCGGCATCAGCACGCTGCAGACCTACAACCAGGCTGTCGACGATGTCAGGCTCGCGGCCACTCGGGCTCTTTACGGGGAGCGCCTCAATCGCCTGGTGACCCATGTCGTCATGGAGGCCAGGGGTATCTATGCGTCGAAGGATACCGCCGAGGCGCGCAAGTTCGGTGACGGGCTTCTGACAACCCTGAAGGATATGGATGCCCTCCTCAAGGAGTGGGAGCCCATCGTCGCGAGCGACAGCAGGGCCCTGTTCGATGCCGTGGCGAAGGATGCGGCGGAGTTCAAGAAGTTCCGTTCCGAAACGGTCCGGCTAGGTGCCGAAGTCTCTCCCGTGGCGGCCAATGCACAGGGCAACACCGATGCCAACCGCGCCAACCGGAAAGCCTTCCAGGTCAGCATCGACGCCCTGACCAAGCGCGGCAGCGAGGAGATCGCCGCCGTGGAACGCCGTGCGGCGGAACTCTACGACCAGCGCCTGAAGCTGCTTATCTCGATGGCGCTGGCCGGCACGGTCCTGGCGCTTCTGATCGGCTGGCTTGTCGGGCATCGGCAGATCGCGCAGCCGCTGCGGCGCGTGACCGAGGCGATCCAGAAGCTCGCTTCGGGCGATTACAACCTGCCGCAAGCCAAGGCCGGTAAGGACGAGATCGGCGATATCTGGAAGGCCACTCAGGTGTTTGCCGGTGCCATGCAGGAAGCGGAAAACCTTCGGCACGCCCAGGCGGAGACCGAGAAGCAGGCGGCGGAGCGGCGCAGGATCGAGATGATGGCGCTCGCCCAGAGCTTCGAGGGCAGCGTCGGCGGCCTGGTCCAGCATCTCACGGTGGCGGCCCAGCAGATGGAGGCGACGGCCCGGTCGATGGCGTCGACCGCTCAACAGACCAATCAGCAATCCAATTCGGTGGCCGCAGCCGCCGAGGAAACCTCCAGCAACGTGCAGGCGGTCGCCGCAGCGGCCGAGCAGCTGGCGGCCTCCTCCAGCGAGATCGGCTCGCAGGTGTCGCAGACATCCGTCGCAGCGGCCCGGGCCGTGGAGAATGCCCGCAGGACCAACCGGCTCGTGGAAACCCTGGCGGACGGTGCGCAGAAGATCGGCGAGGTCGTTGCCCTGATCAACACGATCGCGAGCCAGACGAACCTCTTGGCGCTCAACGCCACCATCGAGGCCGCGCGGGCCGGCGAGGCCGGCAAGGGCTTCGCCGTGGTGGCCTCCGAGGTGAAGGAACTTGCCAACCAGACCTCGCGCGCCACCGAGGACATCACCGCCTATATCCACCAGATCCAGCAATCGACCAAGGATGCGGTCGAGGCCATCCGCGACATCGGCCTCACCATCGAGGAGGTGCACCAGATCGCCACGAGCGTCGCCGCCGCCGTCGAAGAGCAGCAGGCCGCCACGCAGGAGATCGCCCGCAATGTCAGCGAGGCGGCCAGGGGCACGCAGGACGTGAGCGAGAGCATCGTCCAGGTCCAGGGGGCCGCCACCCATGCGGGCTCTGCCGCGTCTCAGGTGCTCGCCGCTGCCGGCGAGCTGGCGTCCAACTCGACTGCCCTGAGCCGGCAGGTCGAAGGCTTCCTCCAGGGCGTGCGGGCCGCCTAAGCTTGAAGGGCAGCCTCATCTGCCATCGGACACGGCGCATCGGCGCCGTGTTCGAATTCATTGATGCGGATCAGGCGGTCTTCGGAACGGGCGAAGCCGCATCGCCGGCCTTTCCCTGAGGTCTGGCAAAAGCACGGGCCGCCTGAGCCTTCTCGGCGGCAGCCAGCGCATGGGACACCAGGGCTGCCTGGGAATAGGGCTTGGCCAGGAAGGTTGCCCCCGGCGGCAGATCCTTGGCCTTCGGCCACTCGCGGCCCGAGGAGATCAGGATCCCCACCGAAGGCCAGATCCGGTGGATCTCCCACGCGAGCTCATAGCCGTTCATGCCGGGCGGCATCTCGACATCCGAGAGCACCACGTCCACCTCGACCCCGGCCTTCAGGACCGTCAGGGCCTCCGCGGCATCCGCCGCCTCGATCACCTGGAAATGCGCCTCCATCAGGATGTCGGCCGCCACCAGCCGCACGAGCGGCTCGTCTTCAACCAGGAGAATGGCGCCTAAGGGCTTCGGATCGGACACGGGACCAAGAGGATCAAGGACAGGGCAAAAGCGAAACGTGGCCATTGATAGACGGTTCCGCTCCCTGAGGCCAGCGGGTTGAGGCGACAACCCGGCCTGACGCGGCTGAACCCTTGGAGCGGCTGCACGTTGTCGGCGGAGAGCACCGGACGTGAAAGGCGGACACGGCTTTTGGGATCGATCCGATGCTCGGTCTTTCAAGTGGCGCATCATTCGGCGTGGAACCAGAGAGCCGAACGATGCGCGAGCGTACCGCGTCAGGGGCAAGAATGAACGCTGCATCCGTCACGGCTCTCCCACGCCGGACACCTCCCTCCATCCTTGTCGTCGAAGGCGATGCCCGGGTCCGCTGCCTCGTCAGCGATGAGTTGCGAGGCTCGGGCTTCAAGGTGCTGGAGGCGGGTTCTGCCGACGAGGCCCTCGCGGTCCTCGATGCCGTCCGCATCGAACTCCTCTTCATCGCTCTCGACCTGCCAGGGTCCACGAACGGCGCGGAAATGGCCCGTCACCTCGGTGCCCGGCAAAGGGCCATGCGAGTCATTCTCGCCTCTGCGGAGCCGGACAGGCCTGGCGATCCTGGCCTGGACGACCTCGGTCCTCTGATCCGCAAGCCCTATCTCGCATCTCAGGTCGTCGACCTCGTCATGCGCAGCCTCAACTGGCCGGACCCGCCTTGAAGCGGCCGGTGGAACCAAGGCGAAAGCTCGGCGGTTAGCTGGGTGTGAGCACGCCATCGACACATATCACGGCCGAGGCCGGTTCTTCTCTCCAGACGGTTCTGGTTGTCGAGGACGAGGTCCTGATTCGACTCGTCATCGCGGATTACCTGCGCGAATGCGGCTACCGGGTCCATGAAGCCGTGAATGCGGAAGAGGCCGTGGCGATCCTTGAGTCCCCCGAGGTGTCCGTCGATGTGGTGTTCAGTGATGTCGAGATGCCTGGGAGCATGGACGGCTTCGGGCTGGCGCGCTGGGTCCGCGCCAACAAGCCGGGCACGCAGGTGATTCTCACATCCGGGGCGGAGCGGTCGGCCGATATCGCGGCTACCCTCTGCGAGGCAGGCCCCTTGCTGGAGAAGCCTTATCCGTCCCAGGACGTGGTCGACCGGATCAAGCAGCTCACGGCAAAGGCCAAGCGTTTCTAAAGGCTATATCTAGACCTAGTCCATCCCGAAACTCAACCTCATCCGAGAGACTGCCCGGATCCTCACCCTCCACGTCATCACCGGCCTTGTGCCGGCGATCCCGATTGAAAAGGCGCAGTGCTTCACGCCATCGGAGGGCCGGCCATAACGTCAGAGTTCGACCGGACACGGTGAGCGGGCCTTAGGACCAAATTCCGGCCGGGCTCTCGGCATGGGAGCGGAGATCCGTACAACCCAGCCGCTCTCACGCCTGTGCGAGCGGAGGGAACTGGATCGGAGCAGATCCGTTTCATGGAGCATGAAGCCGCATCGCAGAGTCGTGAAACACCCCGTCGTGCTCCTGGTCGAAGACGAGCCGCTCGTTCGTCTGACCCAGGTCGATATCCTGCGCGAAGCCGAGTTCTGGGTGGTCGAGGCGCAGGATGCCGACGAGGCGTTCGAGCTGCTGAAGACCCGGCCCGACATCTCGGCCATCCTCACGGACGTGGACATGCCGGGCTCTATCGACGGTTTCGAGTTCGCGCGCCTGGTGCGGCAGGGCTGGCCCGAGGTCGGCGTGCTCGTGATCTCCGGCAAGACAGGCCCGGGTCCCGGCGACCTGCCGCCCAACGCCACGTTCCTCCACAAGCCGATCATGCCGGACGACCTGGTGGCAGCCCTCACGAAGGTCATGCCGTCCACGCCGAAAAGCACCGTGAGCCAGGAATCTTGAGAGGGACGCGCCACGTCTTCTGTGGCGCTCCTGAAGGTAACAGGAGCATGGACCCCTTCCCGCATTTCGTGCGCCGGGGATGACACCCACCACGTCATGGCCGGCCTTGTGCCGGCCATCCTGATGGTATGAAACGCTGCGCTCGACGCATCGAGATCACCGGCACAAGGCCGGTGATGACATGGCAGTGACACGGTGCCGGGTCCGTAAGGGCTGAAGCGAGCTTCAAGCCCGAACGGCCTGCGGCGCGCGGCTGTCGATCACCACAGGCTCCGCTGCCAGTCGCTTCCACAGATCCTCGACCTGCGACTGCACCTGATGAATGGCCGCCTCCTTGACGGGACCGTAGCCGCGGATGTCCATCGGGGCCTTTGCGATCGCCAGCAGCTCGTCGAAGCGTTGCCGGTCGAGGCTGGCGAGAATCCTGTCGATCTGCGCCTCGTACCATCCGATCAGGGTGCGTTCCGTGCGCCGCTCGGCCGTGTAGCCGAAGATGTCGAGCGGTGTGCCGCGCAGCACCTTCAGCCGGGCGAGAACGGACATGGGCGTCTGGATCCAGGAGCCGAAGCTGCGCTTCCTGGGGCGGCCGCGGGCATCGCGTTGCGACGGCAGAAGTGGCGGCGCCAGATGATAATGCACCGTGAAGTCGCCCTCGAATTGCTGCTTGAGCTCGTCGAGGAAGTCCGTCTCCATGTGCAGGCGCGCGACCTCGTATTCGTCCTTGTAGGCCATGAGCTTGAAGAGCGAGCGGGCGACGGCGTCGGTCAGCGTCTCGGAGCCGAGCGCGCCTTCAGCCTTGCGCACCCGCGCCACCATGGCCTCGAAACGGGCCGCATAGGCGGCGTTCTGATACGAGGTCAGAAATGCGATGCGGCGCGCGATCACCTGGTCGAGCGTCTCGACCTCGTCCGGCTTGTCGCCGGCGACCTGGTGCACGACGTCGGGATCCGCGCTGAGCAGTCGGCCCCAGGCGAAGGCCTGCCTGTTGCGATCGACGGTCACGCCGTTGAGCTCGATGGCGCGGGAGAGCGCCTCGAACGAGACCGGCACGAGGCCCTGCTGCCATGCGAAGCCGAGCATCATCACGTTGGCATAGACGGTGTCGCCGAGCAGCGTCTCGGCCAGCGCATTGGCGTCGAACGTTGCGAGGTTGCCGGGGCCGATCACCCGCTCGATGGCGCGAAGCCGCGTGCGGCTCGCAAGATCCGCATCGCGGAAGCGCACCACGTCGCCGGTCGGCATCTCGGCCGTGTTGACCACGGCGCGCGTGCCATGCCGATAGGTGCCCGATGCCTTGGGCGAGGAGCTGACCACGAGATCGCAGCCGATCAGCGCGTCGGCGGCGCCCTGGTCGATGCGCACCTGATGCAGCGCATCGGGATTTGCCGCAAGGCGGACAAAGCTCAGCACGGGGCCGAACTTTTGCGCGAAGCCCGTGAAGTCCAGCACCGATACGCCCAGCCCCTCGAGATGGGCCGCCATGCTGATGAGCGCCCCGACGGTGACGACGCCGGTGCCGCCGACGCCGGTCACGAGAAGGTCGAAGGGTTTTGCAAGTTCGGGAAGGGCAGGGAGCGGCAAAGTCGCGGCCCTTGCGGCAGCGTCGAAACCCGTCGTGCTCCTGGCCCGGCGCGTGGCGCCCTCCACGGTGACGAAGCTGGGGCAGAAGCCCTCCAGGCACGAAAAGTCCTTGTTGCAGGTGGAGAGATTGATCTTGCGCTTGCGCCCGAACGGCGTCTCCTTCGGCTCGACGCTCAGGCAGTTGGATGCCACCGAACAGTCGCCGCAGCCTTCGCAGACGAGATCGTTGATGTACGCGAACCGCTTCGGGTCCTCCATCTGCCCGCGCTTGCGGCGGCGGCGCTTTTCCGTCGCGCAGGTCTGCTCGTAGATCAGCACCGTGACGCCGGGGATGTCGCGCAGTTCCTTCTGCACCATGTCGAGATCCTCGCGCGGATGGATCGTCACGTCCTTGGGCAGATCCGCCGGCATGAATTTTTCAGGGCGGTCCGACACGAGCGCAATGCGCTCAACGCCCTCGGCTCGCACACTGTGAGCGATGGCATAGACGCTCACCGGCCCGTCGACCGGTTGGCCGCCCGTCATGGCGACCGCGTCGTTGAACAGGATCTTGTAGGTGATGTTGGCGCCGGCCGCGATGGCCTGACGGATCGCCATGGAGCCCGAATGGTAATAGGTGCCTTCACCGAGATTCTGGAAGATGTGGCCCTGGCCGGTGAACTTGGACGAGGCCGCCCAGTTCACCCCCTCGCCGCCCATCTGGATCAGCGACGAGGTCTCCCGGTCCATCCAGCTCGCCATGAAATGGCAGCCGATGCCGGCGAGCGCCTTCGATCCTTCCGGCACCTTGGTCGAGGTGTTGTGCGGACAGCCGGAGCAGAAGTACGGCGTACGCGTTGCGCCCGGCACGGCGATGATACGTTCCGGTTCAGGCATCAGCGCTGCGGCGCGGTGCGTGAGGTCGAGATCGGGAAAGATCGGATCGAGACGCTTTGCGAGAACGCCGGCGAGGAAGCGCGGGGACAGTTCGCCCGTCCAGGGGATGAGCCGCTCGCCGGTCTCGTCGTGCTTGCCCACCATGCGCTCGGGCTTGGAGCCGGGATAGTCGTAAAAGTATTCCTTGAACTGACTTTCGATGATGCCGCGTTTCTCCTCGACCACGAGGATCTCGCGCTTGCCCTTCACGAATTCCATGGCGTCGTGGAGCGGCAGCGGCCACACCATGCCGACCTTGTAGATGTCGATGCCGTGCGAGCGGCAGGCAGCCTCGTCGAGCCCAATCAGCCGTAGGGCTTCCATGAGGTCGAGATGCGCCTTGCCGGCGGTGACGATGCCATAGGAGGCATTTGAAATGTCGTAGATCCGGCGGTCGATGGGATTGGCCTTGGCGAAGGCATAGACCGCGTGCTTCTTCGCCTCCATGCGCTCTTCGATCTGCGGCCCCGGCAGATCAGGCCAGCGATAGTGCAGGCCTCCGGGCGGCGGCGTGAAGTCTGGCACCCGGAACTGCCGCGGCGGGCGCAGCTCCACGGACACGCCGGATTCGACGATTTCCGACACGGCCTTGAAGCCGACCCACATGCCGGAGAAGCGGCTCAGCGCGTAGCCGTATTCGCCGAATTCGAGATATTCGCTGACGCTCGCCGGATGGAGCGTCGGCATGAACCAGCTCATGAAGGCGACGTCGGATTGATGCGGCATGGACGAGGACACGCAGCCATGGTCGTCGCCGGCGATCACCAGCACACCGCCATGCGGCGACGAGCCATAGGCGTTGCCATGCTTGAGCGCATCCCCGGAGCGGTCGACGCCGGGGCCCTTGCCGTACCAGAGGCCGAAGACGCCCTGGACCTGCCGGTCGGGATTGGTCTCGACCTGCTGAGAGCCGAGAACGGCGGTTGCGGCCAAATCCTCGTTGACGGCGGGCAGGAACTCGATCCGGTGTTCTTTCAGCTGATCCTTCACGCGCCAGAGTTCGAGATCGACGCCGCCGAGCGGCGATCCGCGATAGCCGGAGACGAAGCCGGCGGTGTCGAGCCCCGCCGCCCTGTCCCGTTTGGCCTGGTCGAGCACGATGCGGACGATGGCCTGCGTGCCGGTCAGGAAGACCCGGCCTTTCTCGCGGCTGTACCGGTCGGAAAGCCGATAGGAATCGAGGGACGAAACATGGTCCATGGTGATGATCCCGGAACGAGAGGCGCCGTTAGCCGGCTTCTCTAGAATAATCCTGAAGAGCTGGTAGGTGTTTCCTATTCATTCCTGCTAAGAGGTTGTCTGTGGTAGAAAATGCGAGAATTACCTCTACATTTGGAAAAATATACCGGCCCCGGGGCGTGCCATGATCGAGAAGCAGGACGAGCATATTCTGGCGCAGCTCCAGAAGGAGGGGCGCACCACGAACCAGCAGCTGGCGGAGGACGTAGGGATGTCCACCTCGGCCTGCTGGCGACGGGTGCGGGCGCTCGAGGAGACCGGCGTGATCGTGGGCTATGCGGCCTTGGTGGACCGGGAAAAGGCGGGTTTCGCGACCTCGGCCATCCTGCACGTGTCGCTCGAACGGCACGACTCCAAGTTCGTCGACGAATTTGTTTCACGTGTAACAGCGCGCGCCGAGGTCATGGAGTGCTTCGCAACCACGGGCGATGCCGATTATCACCTGCGCGTCGTCGTGCGCGACATGCACGCCTACAATCAGTTTCTCGACGAGTTCATGTTCCGGCTGCCCGGCATCCGCTATGTGCGCACCAACGTGGTCCTGAAGGAGATCAAGACCAGCGTGGCGCTGCCGTTCTGAACGGGTCGTCTATTTGCTCTCGGGCAGAAGGGCATAGGCGAGCTGCGCCATCGCCACGGGCCGCGGATCGCCGTCGGCTGTGAGCGTCACGCTGCCGAAAGCCATGGTGCGCCCGAGACGCACGACCTTCGCGTCTGCCACCACGTCGGCATTCGCCGCCGGCCTCAGGAAATGCATGGTCTGATCGACCGTCGTCATCGGCCGGTACGCGCCTCCGGCCGAGGAGACGGCGAACACCATCGCGGTGTCGGCCAGGCTCATGAGAGCCTGCCCGCAGATCACGCCGTTGTCGCGGCAGAGCGTTTCGGAGAACCGCATGCGCAGGACAGCGCCGTCCTTGTCGAGGCTCTCGATGGAGAGACCGAGCGCCTGCACCCAGGGCGCAAAGACGTTTTTGAGCATCGCCTCGGCGGCCGCCTGGTCGAACATGAGTGCATCCCCGGCTGATTGTTATGCGATCCCGGACCGGTGTTCCGGTCTCGGTCGGTTAGGGATAGAACTTTGCCCCTGAAGCAGCGCGCCTGACAAGGCCGTCCGCCGGCTCCCAGCCAGGGCCGTCCTGTGCCGCTCGCTCCTGGACCTGATCAAGGATCGGCTGAAGTCCCACGCGATCCGCCTCGAACAGGGGACCGCCACGCCAGGCCGGGTAGCCGTAGCCGTGCATCATCACCACGTCCACATCGAGCGGCCGCTCGACGATGCGCTCGTCCAAAATCTTGCAGGCTTCGTTGACGATGGCCGCCCGGATGCGCGACTGGATCTCGTCCGCCGCGATCGGGCGCCGCGTCAGCCCGCGCCGCTGCGAGGCTCCCTCGACGAGCGCGGTGACGGAGGGATCGACCTCGCGCTTGCCGCCCTCGTAGCGATACCAGCCCGCACCCGTCTTGCGTCCGAAGCGGCCGGCCTCGCAGAGGCGATCGGCGATGTCCACATAGCGCTCGCGCGGATCGCGGGTGGGGGCGAGACGCTTGCGGCGCGCCCAAGCGATGTCGAGCCCGGCGAGGTCGGACACCGCGAAGGGGCCCATCGGGAAGCCGAAGGCTTCGAGGGCGGCGTCGATCTCGTGCGGAAGGGCCCCTTCTTCGAGGAGATACTCCGCCTGCTGGCGGTAGCGCGACAGGATGCGGTTCCCCACGAAGCCGTCGCAGACCCGGCAGACCACCGGGATCTTACGCAGGCGCTTGGCGAGAGCGAGGCCCGTGGCCACGACGTCGTCGGCCGTCCTGTCGGTCCGGACGATCTCGAGGAGCTTCATCACATTGGCCGGGCTGAAGAAATGCAGCCCCACCACGTCGGCCGGCCGGGACGTGGCATTGGCGATCAGCGATATATCAAGGTAACTGGTATTTGTTGCCAGGATCGTTCCAAGTGGGAGGATCACATCGAGATCCCGGAAAAGCGCCCGCTTGACCTCCAGATCCTCGAACACCGCCTCGATGACGAGATCCCGATCCGACAGGGAACTCGTACCAACCGCATACCCGATGGCCTGCAAGCGTTCGTCTCTCAGGGCAGCCGTGATCCGGCCGCTCGCAGCCTGCTTGTCGTAGACGTCCGCAATCCGCGCTTGCCCGGCGGCCAGCGCCTGTTCGCTCGTCTCGACGACCTTCACGTCGAAACCCGCATCCGCAAAGGCGATGGCGATGCCCGACCCCATCGTCCCAGCCCCGACGATCCCGACCTTCTGGACCGGACGAGGCTCAACGGATTCGAGACCTGGAAGACGCGTCACCTCCCGCTCAGCAAAGAAGGCATGGCGCAGAGCGGCCGATTGATCGGATGATCGCAGTTCCAGGAACGTCTTGCGCTCGCGTGCCATGCCGTCTTGAAGAGATAGGGTTGCGGACAGTAGAACCAGTTCCGCAGCCTTGCCAGGCGCCTCCGCGCCTCTGGCTTTTCTGCGGATTTCCGCGATTCTTGCCGAAGCTGCTTCGGCATCCATAGCCGTCACAGGCCGTTCGCCGGTGCGGTGGAGCGGCTTGCCGATCAGTTCCTGCGCAAGGTCCATTGCATCCTGGCGCAGGTCGCCAGAGGAAAGGCGGTCGACGAGGCCCAGACGCAGAGCTTCCGCGGCCTTGACGGTTTGCCCGCTCGTCACGAGATCGAGGGCCGCGTCCAGCCCGACAAGCCGAGGCAGGCGCTGCGTTCCGCCAGCCCCCGGAACGAGCCCGAGCTTGACCTCCGGCAGGCCGAAGCTCGCTCCGGGCTCCGCCATGCGGGCATGGCAGGCCAGCGCAATCTCGCAGCCCCCACCGAGTGCCGTGCCATGGATGGCGGCTACGACTGGCTTGGAACAGGCTTCAATGGCGTTGATCACATCGGGCAGGTGCGGCTCGCGGGGTGGTTGGCCGAACTCGCGGATGTCCGCTCCTGCCACGAAGGTGCGGCCGGCGCAGGCGATCACGACGGCTTCGATCTGCGGATTGCGCTCGACTTCCCGGATCGCTGCGAGCAGTCCGGCTCTCACGGCCTGGGATGTGGCATTGATCGGAGGATTGTCGATCTCGATCAAAGCCGCGGGGGTATTCTGGAGCAGCCTGACCGGTCCGGCGCTCTCGAACGACGTGGGCTCTGTCATGAGCGCACCGCGTTCATCGTGAGCAGATCATAGGTCGCGACCGTTTCACCGGTATCGGTCGTGATCTCCACATCCCAGCGGACCTCGCCATACTGCTCGTTGCGTGGCGATTTCGACTTCGTCGTCAAACGCACCTTGATGGTATCGCCCGGCTGTACCGGCCTGATGAAACGAAGGGAATCGAGGCCGTAATTGGCGAGCACCGGTCCGAGGTCCGGGTTGACGAAGAGACCTGCCGCGAAGGATAGCAGAAGATAGCCGTGGGCGACGCGGCCGGGGAAGAACGGATGGTTCTTCGTGGCTTCCTCGCTCATATGCGCATAGAAGGTGTCGCCGGTGAATTCCGCGAAGTGCTCTATGTCATCGAGCGTGATCGTGCGCTCCTTCGAGATGAAGGTCTGCCCAATCGCGAGATCCTCGAAATGGTACCGGAAGGGATGGCGGCCCTCCTGGATCGTGGGAGCGCCCTTGATCCAGCTCTGCGTGACGCGCGAGAGCATGGCAGGCGAGCCCTGCAGGGCTGTGCGCTGCATGTAGTGGTGTACGCCGCGCATGCCGCCGAGTTCCTCACCGCCGCCGGCGCGTCCCGGTCCGCCATGGACCATGTGCGGCATCGGCGAGCCGTGCCCGGTCTGCTCCTTGGCGCAGTCGCGGTCGATGAGCACAAGGCGGCCATGGAAGGCGCCTACACCGAACACGAGATCGGCCGCGGTGGCGGGATCGTAGGTGTAGAGGGACGCCACGAGGCTTCCGTCGCCGCGGTTGGCCAGAGCCACGGCCTGATCGAGCCCGTCATAGCCCATCACTGTGCAGACGGGACCAAAGGCCTCGACGCTGTGCACGTTGGTGGCCCGGATCGGGTCCGGGCAATGCAGCACGAGAGGCGGGATGAAGGCGCCGCGCTCGCGGTCTGCGCCTTCCACCGTGAAGTTGTCCGGATCCCCAATGACGATGTTTGCCTCTGCCCGCAGCTTCGCCACCTGGGCGAGAACATCCCGACGCTGACCCAAGCCGACGACTGGTCCCATGCGGACGCTCTCGAGCTCCGGGTTGCCGACCTTGATCTTGGAAAGCCGTTCGCCCAGAGCCTCGATCACGGCAGGCACATGCGCATTGGGTGCGATGGCGCGCCGGATGGCGGTGCATTTCTGCCCGGCCTTCACTGTCATCTCCTTCGCGACCTCCTTGATGAACAGGTCGAATTCCGGTGTGCCCGGATCAGCGTCTGGAGCCAGGATGGCCGCGTTGAGCGAGTCGCGCTCGGCGATGAAGCGGACGGATTCGCGCGCAATGACGGGATGCCGCTGCAGCTTCTGGGCCGTGTCGGCTGAGCCGGTGAAGGACACGACATCCTGACAGGTCAGGTGATCGAAAAGATCGCCCGTAGAGCCGACGATGCATTGCAGCGCACCTTCGGGAAGGATGCGCGATTCGGCGATCATGCGCACCAGAGCATGCGCCACATAGGACGTGATGGTTGCGGGCTTCGTGACCACTGGAACGCCGGCCAGGATGGCGGGCGCCAGCTTTTCGAGCATGCCCCAGCAGGGGAAATTGAAGGCGTTGATGTGCACGGCGACGCCGTTGAGGGGCGCCATCACATGCTGGCCGACGAAGTTGCCGCCCTTTGACAGGGCTTCGACATTTCCATCCAGAAGAAAGGTCGTGTTGGGCAGTTCGCGGCGGCCCTTCGAGGCATAGACGAAGAGGGTGCCGATGCCGCCGTCCACATCGATGAAGTTGTCGGATCGCGTGGTGCCGGTCTGGTAGGAGAGCGTGTAGAGCTGCTCCTTGCGCTCTGACAGATGAATGGCAAGACGTTTCAGAAGTTCTGCGCGTTGGTGGAAGGTGAGCTTCCGCAGGTTGGGGCCGCCGACCTGCCTGGCATAGGCCAACACCTCACCCATATCGAGACCGCCGTTGGCGACCTGAGCGACCACGTCGCCGGTGACGGCACTGCGGATTTCGGCCAGTTCCTGACCGGGCGACATCCAACTTCCACGAACGAAGCTCTCGAGTCTCATTGGGGCACCTTGGAATGATGAATTGGCGGCCGCGTTGGCATTGCCGCACCTTTCGGGCATTATTGACCGACCGGTCGGTTAGTCAAGGAGATTTCGGACTTCCCTGTAGAGGCGCTATGCCTCGACAGGCTTGGCCAACCGTGAGTAGTTGAAGAAGGAAGGAATAGGGCGGCAAGCGTCGCTGTAGTTATAATATATTCGGGGTGGGCTTAGATGGCCGCGTTTGTAGAGAGCTTGCTGGACAGGTTTCACGGTCAGATACCCATCCGGGCAGGCTCGCTGATAGTGACGGTCTTCGGAGATGCGGTGGTGCCTCGGGGTGGGGTGCTGTCCTTGGCCTCGCTGCATGAGATCATGCGGGCGTTCCGCATTAGCGACACGCTCGTCCGGACGGCACTGTCCCGCCTCGTTGCCGAGGGCTGGTTCGAACGCTCGAAGGTCGGGCGCAACAGCTATTATCGTTTGACGCCGCAGGGGCAGGAGGCCTTCGCCCAGGCGACGCAGCGCATCTATGCCGATCCGCCCCAGGATTGGCGGGGATCCTTCGATCTCCTCCTCCTTGAGAACGCCCAGGACCGGAGCGCGCTCAAAAGCGAACTCTCGGCAGCAGGCTACGGTGCCCTTGGGCCCGATCTCCTCATGGCTGCTACGGCCTCGGCCGACCAGACAGGACTGTTCCTGAGGCTCGCCGCGACCCCAGCCGATCTGCCGACCGCCCGGCGGTTGGTTGAGCGCGCATGGCCGCTCGCGGAAATCGAAAGCCGCTACACGCGTTTCATCGATGCCTATTCGGGCACTCTCGGGGCTCTGGAGCGGGGCGCCGGGTTCACGAATCTGGAGGCGCTGCTCGTCCGCATCCTGCTGATCCACGATTTCCGCAGGGCCGTCCTGAAGGACCCTCTGTTGCCGGCCCAGCTTCTTCCTGGGTCCTGGGCTGGAACGGCGGCCCGCGCGCTCTGTGGCAAGATCTACAGGACACTCCTCCCGGCGGCAGAGCAGTGGATTAATACCCATGCCCAGAGCGACGCCGGACCGCTGCCCCCCGTCGACCGGAATTTCAGGCGGCGCTTCGGGGCCGCAGAGCCGGTCGCCGAATTGAAGCTCGGCTGATGGAAGTGTTACATAAATTTCTTGAATAATACATTTTTTGTGACATATTGGAGAAGCCTCCGGTAAGCTGGAGAGGCATGTCGCCTGCGCGCCGGCAACCAAACGGGCGCCGAGGGGTGGCTCCGACAGGCAAGGCTCCTGTTCCCGCCCGGTACGGCTCAGTCTCTTTAGGACAGCCGTGGGACGAGGGCTCACGAGGCAGCGAAGTCAGGGAGAAGCGCCGTGTACGCACAGATGGTGAAAACGGGCGTCGAGCACATTCAGTCCAAGGAGGAGATGTCTCCGGAGGAGCGTGCCTTCCAGGACCGGATCGATGCCGACATCAAGATCGAGCCAAAGGAGTGGATGCCGGAGGCTTACCGCAAGACCCTGATCCGACAGATCTCCCAGCACGCTCATTCCGAGATCATCGGCATGCAGCCGGAGGGCAACTGGATCACCCGCGCTCCGACCCTGGAGCGCAAGGCCATCCTGCTCGCCAAGGTGCAGGACGAGGCCGGACACGGGCTCTATCTCTACTGCGCGGCCGAAACGCTGGGGGTAAGCCGCGACGAACTCATGGAACAACTTAACAGCGGCAAGGCCAAGTATTCCAGCATCTTCAACTATCCGACACTCACCTGGGCTGATATCGGCGCCATCGGCTGGCTCGTGGACGGCGCCGCGATCATGAACCAGGTGCCGTTGCAGCGCTGCTCCTACGGGCCCTATTCCCGCGCTATGATCCGCATCTGCAAGGAGGAGAGCTTCCATCAGCGGCAGGGCTATGACGCGATGACGAAGCTCGCCCGCGGCACGCCCGAGCAGAAGCAGATGGCGCAGGATGCGCTGAACCGCTGGTGGTGGCCATCGCTCATGATGTTCGGCCCGTCCGATGCGGATTCGGTTCACAGCGCCCAGTCCATGCGCTGGAAGATCAAGATCAATTCCAACGACGAGCTGCGCCAGAAGTTCGTCGACCAGACGGTGCCGCAGGCCGAGTATCTCGGCCTCACCGTGCCCGACCCCGACCTGAAATGGAACGCGGAGCGCGGGCATTACGATTTCGGCAAAATCAACTGGGACGAGTTCTATCAGGTCGTCGCTGGCAACGGTCCCTGCAACCGCCAGCGCCTGCGCACGCGCGTGAAGGCTTACGAAGAAGGGCAGTGGGTGCGCGACGCAGCGGACGCCTATGCAGCCAAGAAGGCCGCACGGGCGCAAAGCAAGGCGGCGTGAACGGGAGACAGACAATGACTGATAAGAAGGAATGGCCTCTCTGGGAGGTGTTCATCCGCAGCCAGCACGGTCTCGCTCATCGGCATGTGGGCAGCCTGCATGCGCCCGATGCCGAGATGGCGATCATGAACGCGCGCGACGTCTATACGCGCCGCAACGAGGGCGTCAGCATCTGGGTGGTGAAAGCCTCCGATATCGCAGCAAGCTCGCCGGGCGAGAAGGGGCCGCTGTTCGATCCTGCCAACAGCAAGGTCTATCGGCACCCGACCTTCTATGAAATCCCTGAAGAGCTGGGACATATGTGATGATCGCGCAGGACGCTCTTGTCGAGTATCTGCTGCGTCTCGGCGACAATGCCCTGATCCTGGGACATCGTCTCTCGGAATGGTGCGGTCATTCGCCGGCACTCGAGGAGGATCTGGCACTCTCCAATGTCGCCCTTGATCTTATCGGGCAGACGCAGCTCTGGCTGAACCTCGCGGGTGAGATCGAAGGCAGGGGGCGGGACGCCGACAAACTCGCCTACCTTCGAGACGCCCGCGATTTCCGCAATGTCCTTCTCGTCGAGCAGCCGAACGGCGACTTCGCCGTCACGATGGCACGGCAGTTCTATTTCGATGCCTGGCATTACCTGCTGCTGCGCGAGCTGACCGGATCGAAGGACGCTCGCATCGCCGAGATCGCCGCGAAGGGCCTGAAAGAGGTCACCTACCATCTGGAGCGGAGTCGCGACTGGGTTCTGCGCCTGGGCGACGGCATGGAGGAGAGCCATCGCCGGATGCAGGCGGCCATCGACGACCTCTGGATGTTCACGGGTGAGCTGTTCGAATCCGACGAGATCGACCACGCCATGATCCAGGAAGGCCTTGGACCGGATCTCGCGTTGCTGCACGAACCCTGGCTAGGTCTTGTTAGCACGACGCTTGAAGAGGCGACTCTTATCGTGCCCCAGCCCGGCTGGGCGCAGAAGGGCGGGAAGCGCGGCATTCATTCCGAGCATCTCGGCTACATCCTGGCCGATCTCCAGTTCCTGCAACGCGCCTATCCCAATGCCACGTGGTGAGGAGCGCGGGACGCGATGATCGACAGCCTGACACGGCCGGATCCGGATCAGATCAGACACTGGCTGGCGGAGGTTCCCGACCCCGAGGTGCCGGCCGTCTCCGTCATGGATCTCGGCATCGTGCGCGACGTGCAATGGCAGGATGACGAACTCGTCGTCGCCATCACGCCCACCTATTCGGGCTGCCCCGCCACGAGCGTCATCGCCTTCGAGATCGAAGCGGCCCTGCGGGCGAAAGGCATTGATCGCCTGCGGATCGAGCGGCGCCTCTCGCCACCATGGACGACGGATTGGATCACCCGAGAGGGCCGCCAGCGGCTGGAGGCCTACGGCATCGCACCACCGGCGGAGAACGCCGGCGGACCGTCTCCGTTCGACCGCTTTCTGCGCAAGCCATTGACGATCGCCTGCCCACGCTGCAAGTCCGAGAACACGGACCGGGTGAGCGAATTCGGATCGACCCCGTGCAAGGCCCAGTACCGGTGCCGCGATTGCCTCGAGCCTTTCGACTACTTCAAGTGCATTTGAAACGAGCGGACGCTCCATGACCAGGTTCTACCCCGTCACCGTTGCCGACGTGCGGCGCGAGACCCGCGACGCGATCGTTCTGACCCTCGACGTGCCGGACGAGCACAAGGAGGCCTTCCGCTTTTCGCCAGGGCAGTACCTGACCCTGCGCACCCACATCGACGGCGACGAGGTGCGGCGATCCTATTCCATCTGTGCAACTCCGATGGAGGGCCGGCTGCGCGTCGGCATCAAGAGAATGGCCGGCGGAGCCTTCTCTAGCTGGGCCAGCGAACAGCTCGCCCCTGGACAGATCATCGAGGCCATGCCGCCCATGGGCAATTTCTTCGTGCCCCTCGATGAGACCCGGAAACGCCACTTCGTGGGGTTCGCCGCAGGCAGCGGCATCACGCCGCTGCTCAGCATCATCAAGACGACGCTCGTCGCCGAGCCGCAATCCTCGTTCACTCTGTTCTACGGCAACCGCGCGTCGAGCTCGATCATGTTCCGCGAGGAGCTGGAGGATCTCAAGAACGAGCATCTCGACCGCTTCAGCCTCATTCACATCCTCAGTCGTGAGCAGCAGGATATCGATCTTTTCAACGGGCGCCTGACGAAGGAGAAGTGCGACCAGCTCCTGGACCACTGGATCGACGCGTCGTCCATTGACACCGCTTTCATCTGCGGGCCGCAGGACATGATGCTGGGCGTCGCCCAGAGCCTCGAAGAGCATGGCTTCGACAAGCGCCAAATCAAGTTCGAGCTTTTCGCTACCGCGACTCCGAGCCGCCGTCAGCGCAGGCCCGAGGAGGCATCGACGGAGGAGAGCAGGAACCTGTGCGAGGCCACCATCGTGATTGACGGTCGCGCCAGGAGCCTGTCCTTCGAGAAAGGAACGGCTTCCGTGCTTGACGCCGCGACAGCCGAGGGACTGGAGCTGCCCTATGCCTGTAAGGGCGGCGTCTGCTCCACCTGCCGGGCGATGCTGGTCGAAGGCGAGGTGGACATGGACGCGAACTTCGCCCTGGAGGATTACGAAATCGCCCGGGGCTATATTCTGACCTGCCAGAGCTATCCGGTCAGCGACAGGATCCTGGTCGATTTCGACAAATGATGGAGAAGCTGCCATGGTCGATGAAGAAAGCCTTGTCAGCTTCGTGGCCGGCGGCGGGCGTCTGAGCGCTCCCGACAATGTCACGCCCCGCTATCGCGGCGAGCTCATGCGCCTGATGGCGATCTTCGTCGACTCCGAGATGGCTGGCGCCTCGGGCTTTGCCGATTGCATCAATCTGGCTCCGAGCCTCAAGGAGCGGATCATCGCGACGCGCATCGTCCTCGACAAGTTCAACCATGCACGTCAGGTGCTGGACCTGATGGAACAGTTCGGCGCCAACACGGCGCAGTATGTGGGTGCGCATCCCTGGGCATCCCGTCTCGACCGCAGCGTCAATCTCGGCACGCGGCGCATGGACGGCGACATGCGTCTCAACGTGTTTCACTACCCGATCAACGGCTGGGTCGACGCCGTGGTGATGAACTGTCTGATGGGGCAGGCCACGGTGGTGCAGCTCGAGGAGCTGACCCGCGGATCCTATCAACCGCTTGCCGACGTTCTTGCCGATATCGTTCCCGTCGAGAAACGTCACGCAGAACTCGGGCAGCAGGGATTGCAGGCAGCGCTGGAGAGAGGCCACGACAGGACCGACGCTCAGGCCTCGGTCAATTATTGGTACCCGCGCGTGGCCGATACCTTCGGCAGCAGCACGTCGGATCATTTCGCCCAGCATCGAAAATACGGCTTGCGCCAGAAGGGCAGGGAGGAGCTGACGGCGCAATGGCAGAGACTCGTTCATCCCATGCTCTCGCGCTTCGGCCTTGGTGTCCCAGGGTATGCATCGCGCGAAATCGGCGACCAGGTCTCCCTGCAGTAACGGTCGACCCTAAAGCAGAATGCTATTCCGCAGCGCTGGCACGCCGTGACGAGGCCGCGGGTTCCACATGGAGATTGCGGGTTCCGTCCACGATAAGCTGTGAGACGAGTTCGGCATAATCCGCGCGAGTCACCTCGCCCGTGCTTTTGAACCAGAGATAATGCCAGTTGATCATGCCGAAGAGGGACATGGTGACGGGCTTGAGCAGCTTGGTGCCCTTGAGCTGCGGCGCAACGCCTGCCACAGCATCGGAGAAGATCTTGACAAGATCCCGCTCCATGTCCTTGAGTTCGCCTTGGCGGTCCGACGTGAGCAGGCGCATGCCATTGATCTGCACGTTGTGCTGGGCGTCGGCATCGCGGTAGGCCTCGAGCAGAGCCGCAACCAGCTCCTTCAGACGGTCGGCCGGCGCGAGGTCCGGGCGGTCGGCTGCTTCCACGACTTCGAGCAACTCTTCGAGATGGAAGCGGATGACGTCGAAGAGCAGTTCTTCCTTGTCCTTGTAGTAGTGATACAGGTTGGCCTTGGAGACGCCGCAGGCCTCTGCGATCTTGCTCATCGAGGCGCGATCGTAGCCGTGCTCTGCAAAGAGTTCGGCCGAGCGATCGAGGATCGCCCGGCGCTTATCGTCGTAATCGGTAGCACGGGTACGGGCCATGGGTCTCTTCTATTCTTTCGGTCTGCGGTCGATCACACGTCTCGCCTTGCCGAGCGAGCGCTCGATGCCTTCAGGATCGAGGACATTGACCTGGGCCGTGATGCCGATGGTATCCTTGATCGCTTGACTCAAGCGTTCCGCAGCCGCCTTCCGGGTTTCCGGATAATCGGCATCCGGCCGGATCTCCGCCTTGATCTCCATCTCGTCCATACGTCCCTCCCGGGTCAGGATGATCTGGTAATGGCCCGACAGGGTCGGAATGGCGAGGAGCTTCTCCTCGATCTGGGTCGGGAAGACGTTGACGCCGCGGATGATCATCATGTCGTCGGTGCGGCCGGTGACCTTCTCCATCCGGCGCATGGTGCGCGCCGTGCCGGGTAGAAGGCGCGTCAGGTCTCGCGTGCGGTAGCGGATGACGGGCATGGCTTCCTTGGTCAGCGAGGTGAAGACGAGCTCGCCTTCCTCGCCATCCGGCAGAACCTCGCCCGTCACCGGGTTGATCACCTCGGGATAGAAATGGTCCTCCCAGATATGCAGCCCGTCCTTGCTCTCCACGCATTCGCAGGCGACACCTGGCCCCATGACTTCGGAGAGGCCGTAGATGTCGACGGCATGGATGTCGAAGGATTCTTCGATCTCGGCCCGCATCGCGTTGGTCCAAGGCTCGGCGCCGAAGATGCCCACCTTCAGCGAGGATTGACGTGGGCCAAGGCCCTGCTTCTTGAACTCGTCGAGGATCGCCAGCATGTAGGAGGGCGTGACCATGATGATGTCGGGCTGGAAGTCCTGGATCAACTGCACCTGGCGCTCGGTCATGCCGCCCGACATGGGGATCACCATGCAGCCGAGGCGCTCGGCGCCGTAATGCGCGCCCAATCCGCCGGTGAAGAGGCCGTAGCCATAGGCCACATGCACCTTCATGCCCGAACGCCCGCCGCTCGCCCTGATCGAGCGCGCGACCACGTCGGCCCAGGTGTCGATGTCGCGCTTGGTATAACCGACGACCGTGGGCTTGCCGGTGGTGCCCGACGAGCCGTGCACGCGGGCGATCTGGTTTTGCGGAACGGCGAACATGCCGAAGGGATAATTCTCCCGCAGGTCGGCCTTGGTGGTGAAGGGGAATTTGGCCAGGTCGCTCAGGTCCTTGAAATCGTCCGGATGAACGCCCGCTGCTTCGAACTTCGCCTTGTAGTGCGGCACGTTCTCGTAGGCGTGGCGCAGGGACCAGGCAAGGCGCTCGCGCTGCCAGGCGGCGAGCTCATCCCGCGAGGCCAGTTCGAGACGATCGAGATCGGTCGTCTGGGGCTTGAGTTCGGACAGCTTGCGGAGCGGGATCTGAAGCAAGGAAACCTCCCATTCTTTCCTATTGGCTGTCTGAGCCGAGAAGCGTTCCGGCAATGGTGCGGGAATGGCCGCGGAATTCGGCAATCACCTCGCCTTTGCCGTCGCGGACGGTGACGTCATAAATGCCCGAGCGGCCCGAGCGATTGCGCTCCACCGCATGGGCTGTGAGCATATCGCCCCGCCGACCCGGCTGCAGGAACGTCACCGCGCAGTGCTGGGCCACCGTGCGCTGGTCGTAGGTGTTGCAGGCGAACGCGAAGGCCGAGTCGGCGAGCGTGAAGATGAATCCGCCGTGGCAGATGCCGTGTCCGTTCGCCATGTCGGGACGGATCGTCATGGAGAGGACGGCCTCGCCGGGCGACACGCGCTCGATCACCATGCCCAGGCCTTGGCTCGCCTGATCCTCGGCCCACATGGCCGCGGCACAGGCTTCTGCGATCTCGTGCGGCGAACGTCCTGAGGTCGGCGCTTGTGCGTCCATCAGGCCCTCCCGGTGAACTTCGGCTGCCGTTTTTCGAAGAACGCGGTGACGCCTTCGATGTAGTCCGGCGTGCGGCCGGCCTGCCCCTGAAGGTCACGTTCCAGGTCGAGCTGCCGGTCGAGATCGTTCGTCTCGGCGGCATCGAGCGCCTGCTTGATCAGGCTGAGCCCGACGGTCGGCTGCACCGCGAAGTGGGCGGCGAGCCGATGCGCCTCGTCCATCAGGCTGGCATCGTCGACGACTTTCCAGATCATGCCCCAGGCCTCCGCCTGCTCGGCCGAGACAGGTTCGGCCAGGAGGGCAAGGGCGCGGGCTCGCACCGGGCCGACGAGGCGCGGCAGGAACCAGGTTCCGCCTGAATCGGGCACGAGGCCGAGCTTCGCGAAGGCCTGGATGAACTTGGCCGAGCGGGCCGCCAGGACGATGTCGCAGGCGAGGGCGATGTTGGCTCCGGCCCCCGCCGCAACGCCGTTCACTGCACAGATCACCGGCATCTGCAGGGCGCGCAGCTTGCGTACGAGTGGATTGTAGAGGCGCTCCAGGGTGGCGGAGAGGTCCGGAACTTGACCGGGGCTGAAGACCCGGTCCGACAGATCCTGGCCGGCGCAGAAGCCGCGTCCTGCACCCGTGAGCACGAGAGCCCGACAGGTGTCGTCGGCTTCCGCATCGAGAAGAGCGGACATCAGGGCCGCATGCATCGCCTCGTTGAAGGAGTTCAGACGATCGGGCCTGTTGAGGGTGAGGACCCGATAACCCTCTCGATGATCCGTGATGACGAGGTCGTTCTCCACCATGGCCCTCCCGAATGTTCGCTGACGGCAAGCGGCCGATCTTGCGACTTGTTTACTATTGACCAACCGTCCGGTCAATTATATTGATGGAAGAAACAGCGTCAATGAGCCAACACTCGGCCCTTCAGGGAGCAAAGCGGGATGGCATGTTTCGACGGCCGACAGAATACGCGAGCACAGCAACGCCAGCTTTGCGCGAACCTGTCCGATGGCGCCTTTCTCGCAATGATCTGCAGGCTCTTGGCAGCCTGATCCCTTGCGCAACAACAAGAACAACAAACGACAACGAAACCCGGAGGAAACCCATGAACGCGAAGGCAACTCTCAAGACACTATTGGTAACGAGCGCCATGTGCCTCGGCCTCTCCCATGGCGCGCTCGCTCAGGGCACTGTCAAGATCGGATCCGTTCTCTCGGTCACTGGGCCGTCGTCCTTCCTGGGAGAACCTGAAGACAAGACGCTGCGGATCTATGTCGACAAGATCAATGCGTCCGGTGGCGTCGCCGGCAAGAAGATCGAGCTCGTGATCTACGATGACGGCGGAGATGCCAACAAGGCGCGCACCTTCGCGACCCGCCTCATCGAGGACGACGAGGTGATCGCCATGGTGGGGGGAACGACCACCGGCTCCACCATGGCGATGATACCCGTGTTCGAAGAGGCGCAGGTCCCCTTCATCTCGCTCGCCGGCGCCATTGAGGTGATCGACCCGGTGCGCAAGTTCGTCTTCAAGACGCCGCATACCGACAAGATGGCCTGCGAGAAGATTTTCGAGGATCTGAAGAAGCGCAACTTCACCAAGATCGGCATGATCTCGGGCACCGACGGATTTGGAGCTTCCATGCGCGCGCAATGCGTCAAGGTCGCGCCGAGTTACGGCATGCAGATCGTTGCCGATGAAAGCTACGGCCCACGCGACAGTGACATGACCGCTCAGCTCACGAAGATCAAGAACACGGCCGGCGTGCAGGCTGTGGTTAATCCGGGCTTCGGCCAGGGACCGGCCATCGTGACCCGCAACTATGCCCAGCTCGGCATGACCAACATCCCGTTCTATCAGAGCCACGGTGTTGCTTCGAAAAGCTTCATCGACCTGGCTGGCGCGGCTGCCGAAGGCGTTCGCCTGCCGGCCGCGGCGCTTCTCGTCGGAGACAAGCTGCCCGAGAACGACCCGCAGAAGAAGGTCGTGACGGAGTACAGGCAGGCCTACGAGAGCGCGACGAAGCAGCCGGTCTCGACCTTCGGGGGGCACGCCTATGACGGTCTCTTCATTCTGGTCGAGGCCATGAAGCGTGCGAACTCGACCGACCCGCAGAAGATCCGCGACGAGATCGAGAAGACGAAGGGCTTCGTCGGCACCGGCGGTATCGTGAACATGTCGCCCACGGACCATCTCGGGCTCGACCTCTCGGCTTTCCGCATGCTCGAGATCAAGGGCGGCGACTGGAATCTGGTGGCCTCCGGAAGCTGATCTCTCGCTGCAACGATTGGACGGGGGCTGACGAATTGCCTTCCGTTCGGCAATCTCAAGGTCGTGGGGCCGCATGATGGCCGAGTTCCTCCAGTTCCTCATATCCGGTCTAACGGTGGGAGCCGTTTATGCGCTGGTCGCCCTCGGCTTCACCCTGATCTACAACGCCTCAGGCGTGGTGAACTTCGCGCAGGGCGAATTTGTCATGCTCGGCGGCATGGTGACGGTGTTCGCGTCGGCTGCCGGAATGCCTTTGCCTCTGGCAGCTCTCATTGCCATCTGTGCCGCCATCGCGATCGGTCTTCTGCTCCACCGATTCGCCATCGAGCCGGCACGCGGTGCATCGGCCGTGACGCTCATCATCATCACCATCGGCGCATCGATTCTCTTGCGGGGTGTTGCGGCGATCGCCTTCGATAAACAGTTTCACAAGCTCCCCGCATTCACGGGCGACACTCCTGTCGACGTGCTGGGCGCCGCCGTGCAGCCGCAGAGCTTCTGGGTTCTCGGCGGAACGGCGGTTGTCGTCCTGGCCCTTTATGTCTTTCTTGAACATACGCTCGTCGGCAAAGCCGTGCTGGCAACGGCGGCGAACCGATTGGCCGCACGCCTCGTCGGGATCAACACGACCACGATCATGGCGCTGGCCTTCGGCGGCTCCGCAGCCATCGGGGCGATTGCCGGCATCCTGGTCACGCCGATCACCCTGACGAGCTACGATGTCGGCACGCTGCTCGCCCTAAAGGGCTTTGCCGCCGCCATGCTGGGCGGCATGGGCAATCCGGTCGGCGCGGTGATCGGCGGGCTCCTGCTCGGTTTGCTGGAGGCCTTCGGCGCGGGGTACATCAGTTCGACCTACAAGGATGCCTTCGCCTTCCTGGTCATCCTCATCGTCCTGTTCGCCGCGCCTCAGGGCCTGTTCGGACGCCGTGTCGTGGAGAGGGTGTGAGAATGCGTGCTCTCCTGAACCAGCGCTTCGTTACGCTCGCCGTGCTGGCGGTCGTGATCGCCGTTCTCCCTCTCCTCTTTCCGTCGAGCTACTATTTCCGCGTGGCCTCTCTCGTATGGGTATCGGCGCTCGCCGCCATCGGCCTTAATATTCTCATGGGGCAGGCGGGCCAGGTCAGCCTGGGGCACGCGGCGTTTTTCGGCATCGGCGCCTACGCGGTCGCCATCGGGCCGACGCATCTCGGCATTCCACCCTGGGCGGCGCTTCTCATCGGTGCGGTCCTCTCGGCTGCTCTGGCTTATCTGGTCGGACGCCCGATCCTGCGGCTCAAAGGGCATTATCTCGCCATCGCCACTCTGGGTCTCGGCGTTCTCGTGGCCCTCGTCATCACGACGGAAAGCCGCTGGACCGGCGGGCCGGACGGCATGCCGGTCGAGAGGTTGTCCCTCTTCGGTTGGCGGGTGAGCGGGTCCTATACATGGTACTGGGTGACCGGCGGGCTTCTGCTCGTCGGGACCTGGATTGCCCTTAATCTCGACGAGACGCCGACCGGGCGAGCCTTCCGCGCGCTGCACGACAGCGAGGTGGCGGCACAGGTGGTCGGCGTCGATGTGGCACGCTTCAAGCTGCAGGCCTTCGTGATCGCTGCCGTCTATGCATCGCTGGCAGGCTCTGCACTGGCATTCATGAACGGCTTCATCAATCCGGATCAGGCAGGTTTCCTGCACTCGGTGGAACTCGTCACCATCGTGGTCCTGGGCGGGCTGGGATCCGTCGTCGGGAGCATCGTCGGTGCTGCCGTTCTCGTGACGCTTCCGCAGGCCCTGACGATCTTTCAGGAATATGAGCATCTCCTGCTCGGCCTCATCATCATCGTGGCGATGATCTTCATGCGCAACGGCATCGTGCCGAGCCTCTCAAGCCTGCTCCTCCGGAGGGCACGCTCATGAGCATCCTCAAGGCGACGGATATCGGGATTTCCTTCGGCGGCGTGAAGGCTGTTGACGGCGTGAGCTTCTCGGTCAGTCTTGGGCAGATCCTGTCGATCATCGGTCCGAACGGGGCAGGCAAGACCACCCTCTTCAACATTGTGTCCGGCGTGTATGCAGCGAGCGGTGGATCGATCCATCTTGCCGGTGAGGATGTGACCGGACTTGCACCCCACGAGCTGGCCGCGCGCGGGCTGTCTCGCACCTTCCAGAACCTGCAGATCTTCCAGCGTATGACTGCGTGCGAAAACGTGATGGTGGGGCGCCATCTCCAGGAGAAGTGCCGTCTTCTGCCAGCCTTGTTCCGCACTCCTTCCGTGACGCGCCAAAATCGTGAGACGCGGGCGGCGTCTCTCGCTCTTCTCGCCGATGTGGGCTTGAAGGACGTCGCGGATATCCCTGCAGGCTCGTTGCCTTATGGCGCCTGCAAGCGCCTCGAGATCGCCCGTGCACTTGCCGCAGAACCGCGCGTGCTCCTTCTCGACGAGCCTGCCGCCGGCTGCAATGCGGTGGAGACCGAAGAGATCGATCACCTGATCAAGCAGGTTGCCGAACGCGGAGTTGCAGTCGTCCTTGTCGAGCACGACATGAAGCTCGTGATGAAGATTTCCGACAGGATTCTCGTGCTCGAGCGGGGGCGGCCGCTGGCCGAGGGAACGCCGCGGGAGGTGCGCGATGATCCAAGGGTCCTTGAGGCTTATCTGGGACAGCACGGCGCACGGGAGGCAGCCCGTGCTTGAGGTCGAAGGCCTGCGCAGCGCCTATGGCCGGATTGAGGTGCTAAAGGGCGTCACTCTCGAGGTCCAGGTTGGCGAGATCGTCGCGCTGGTCGGCTCGAATGGCGCGGGCAAGACCACGCTGCTCCGCGCACTTTCCGGCGTTCAGCCAGTCACCGGCGGCGAGATCCGGTTCAAGGGCCAGCGCATCGACCGTCTGCCGCCACATCAGAGGGTGGGCCTGGGCATTACGCAATCGCCGGAAGGCCGGCAGGTGTTCGGCCCCCTGACCGTCGAGGACAACCTGCGGCTTGGTGCCTACCGCCGCCGCGACAAGGAGATCGACGATGATCGCGACCGCGTCTATGCGATGTTCCCGATTCTGGCCGAGAAGCGGAATCTTCTCGCGGGCGGCTTGTCGGGTGGTCAGCAGCAGATGCTGGCGATCGGCCGCGCTCTCATGGGACGTCCCAAGCTTTTGCTGCTGGATGAGCCGTCACTCGGCCTGTCGCCGCTTCTGGTCGACCAGATTCTCGATGCCATCGTGTCGCTCAAGAAGGACGGTATCACGGTACTTCTCGTCGAGCAGAATGCCAGCGCCGCTTTGGCGATTGCAGATCGGGGCTATGTGCTTGAAACCGGCAAAGTCGCCTACAGTGGAGCGGGTTCGGCTCTCCTCGCCGATCCTCAGGTCAAGGCAGCCTATCTCGGCATCGAATAGTCAGCCAGTCGCGTCTTGTGTCCGTTCCATGGTCTGCCTGGCAAGGGCGAGAGCCTCCTGAAGCACGGCTTGATTGCCGATGTGATTGGCGAGGATCAGCACGAGGGCGGAGTTGAGCGCAGCGCTCTCTTCGTCCGACAGCCCCCGATGAGCCTCGATCAGAACGCGATAGGCACGATCCGGATCCGGAAAACGGCTCTCGGTCATCAGGGCGGTCATGCGCGATCTCCCTCAAAATCCCTCAGGCGGCGGGAGGCTCGTTCGATCTGCGGCGGCGTCGCGTGACGCCAGCGTGCGGCAAGATGCTGGTCTGGTCGGACCAGATAGGTGCTGCCCGGTGTAGCGTCGAAGCGCTGGGCGAAGAGGCCTTGCACATCGATCAGGTCATCGCCGATGACCACGATGCGCTTGCCGTTTGGTAATGTGTCTCCGTTAGGCACGTGAATGATGGTCTCCTCGCCACCGAGCGCTTCGAGCAGCCAAATCGGCTGGCCGCTGCGGCTCAGCATCGGAGCATCGGGCAGAGGCGCACCGAGATGCGCAGAGCCGGACCAGGTGTCCCCATCCGGCGTCGACAGAGGCGTCTCATAGGTCGTGGGCATCGACAGGCGGCCGGAATTCACCATGCGCTTGGCAAACGGGGCTTTGCGGGCGAGAGCAAGAACTGCGTCACGGAAGCGTTGCTCCTGCGCCGAGCGCGGAGCGATGAAGTCCGTCGAGCGGGTCGAATGACCGATATTCTCGTCCGCGGCTGCCGAGCGCTCGATGTCATAGGTATCGATCAGGCCCTCGGATGCTTCGCCCAGGAGGACGAGCGCAAGCTTCCAGGCAAGATTGTCCGCGTCCTGAATGCCGGAATTCGCACCGCGTGCGCCAAAGGGAGAAACCTGGTGAGCGGAGTCGCCCGCAAAGACCACGCGGCCATGGACGAAACGCTCCAGACGTCGGCACTGGAATGTATAGACTGAAACCCATTCGAGGCTGAAGGCATCATGCCCCAGCATCTGGCGCAGCCGGGGAATCACATGATCGGGCGATTGCTCCGCCTTTGCATCCGCATCGGGGCCAAGCTGCAGGTCGATGCGCCAGACATCGTCAGGTTGCTTGTGAAGAAGGGCAGAGCGTCCATCGTGGAAGGGCGGATCGAACCAAAACCAGCGCTCTGGCGGAAAATCGCCTTTCATCTTGACGTCCGCAATGAGAAAGCGATCTTCAAAGACTTCGCCTTTGAAGTCGAGCCCGAGCATCCCGCGTAAGGCAGAACGGGCACCGTCTGCCGCCACGACCCAATCGGCGTCCACATTGTAGGATCCTTCGGGTGTCTCAACGGCAAGCGATACCCCGTCATTGCGACGCTTGAGACCACTCACCCTGTTGCGCCAGCGGATGTCGAGATTAGGCAGTTGGGCGGCACGCTCCACGAGCGCATGCTCCAGATAATATTGCTGAAGGTTGATGAAGGCCGGCATCTTGTGCCCGTCCTCGGGCAGAAGGTCGAAAGCGTAGAGCTGATCGTCGCGCTGGAAGACCTTGCCGAGCTTCCAGGTCACGCCTTTCTCGAGACAGGCTTTGGCGACGCCGAGCCGGTCCAGGATTTCAAGGGTGCGCTTGGCATAGCAAATGCCGCGCGATCCTTCTCCGATCCGGTCCGCATCGTCGAGGAGCACCACAGGGACGCCGCGCTGCGCCAGATCGATGGCGGTGCACAGCCCGACGGGCCCCGCACCGATGACGATGACGGGGCGGCGGACCGGAGAGAGTTGATCCTGGTCCGGGCTGCGGCGGTAGCCGAACTGGTAGAGGATCTTGCGGCTGTTCATGGCGCCTCCCGCCCCATCGCTTGATGTCACCCTTGCAGGGCGGCCCACATCTCGCGGTCGCGCTCGGCGGTCCAGATCACGGGATGATCGATCCCGGAGGCCTCGTCGAAGGCGCGCGAGACGTTGAACGGCAGGCAGTGCTCGTAGATCGCGAAGTCGCCGAACTTCGGATCCATGACGTTCCGGGTCGCAGCAAAGGTTTCCTTCAAAGAGCGTCCCCGCGCCGCTGATAGCTCGGCGGCACCGTAGAGCGTGCTGACGAAGTCCCGCGTCATCGCCACCGCCTCGCGCGCCGCCTGCTCTCCCTGCAGCGCATCGCCGCGCCCCGGCGCAATCGCCTTGGGCTGGAAGTCGAGAATGGCATCGAGTGTCTGTGGCCATTCGCGCAGGTAAGCGTCGCCGCAATAGCAAGCAGAGTGATATTCAACCAGATCGCCGGTGAACATCACCTCGGCATCCGGCACCCAGGCGACGATGTCGCCCGCCGTGTGGCCGGCCCCGAGATGGAACAGCTTGATCTCGCGCTTGCCCAAGAATACCGACATCCCGCTCTCGAAGGTCAGCGTCGGCCAGGTCAGGCCGGGCGGGATGCTGCTCTCGCCGCGGAACAAGCGCGGGAAGCGGCCGATCTCGGATGCCTTGTCCTGCTCGCCGCGCTCGATGATGAGGTCAAAGGTGGTAGTGGAGGCGATGATGCCCTGCGCGTTGTAAGCGGACGCGCCAAGCACCCGTACGGCGTGATAATGGGAGAGCACAACGTATTTGATGGGCTTGTCGGTTACCGTACGTACGCGGGCTATCACGTCCTCGGCCATGGCGGGTGTGGCCTGCGCATCGATGACCATGCAGCCGTCGTCGCCGACGATGATGCCGGAATTTGGATCACCCTCGGCCGTGTAGGCATAGAGATCCGGGCCGATCCTGGTAAACGACACCGTCTTAGCGCTGGTGTCTCCTGTCGAGGCGAAAGCCTTCTCGGCCATGGCGATCCTCCCTGTCGTTATTGGTGGCCCATCTGCAGGCCTGCACAGGCCGCAATTCAAAAGGCCGGTGTGTTGAGAACAGGGTAATCGTGATCCTGCGACCGTCAAGTTCGCGGCGACAAGAAGGACTTAACGCTGATCGAAGCGTAGGGGTGCACTGACCGTGAATTGCGACTGTGGCACGGAAGCCGGCGCTGCCGGGAGAGATGAGCCGGGGCGCACCGTCGCCAGCGCAGCCTGATCCAATAAAGGATTGCCAGAACTGCGCACCAGAGAGGCACTGATGATTTGCCCTGAACGGTCCAGCGTGAACCGTACCTCCGCAGTACCGGAAATCCCTTGCCTCTCCGCCGTTGGCGGATAGCGCAGACGGTTCTTCACTGCAGCATAAAGCGTTGCCCTGTAACGCCTCATAGCATCCGGATCGGCTGAGGCTGCCGAACCGCTCATGTTTTCGCGCGAGGCTGAAACCTGTCCCTGACGCGCTTCCGATGGAGGTTGCGGCTGCTGGGCGACGGTTCGACGAGGAGGGGGCTTCCGCTCGACCAGCTTCGGTGGGGGCTTCTTCTCTGGTTTAGGTTCAGGCTTCGGTGCCGGTTTTTCCTCCAGGGGCTTTGCGACCACCGCTTCGGGGGGCGGCAGCGCGACGACAGCTTCCGCCTCGGCTTCCGGTTGAGCGGGCAGCGCTTCCACAGTGACTGCTTCCGTCACCGGCTCGGGTTTGGATGCTTCGGCCACATCTTGGGGCCGGTCTTGGACGACTTCCTCCGGGGATGAAGGCTCAACCGTGTCCGGTTCGGTCGGTTGGACTTCTTCGACGGGCGGTGCTGCCTGGGCGGACATCTCCGCAGCTGCCACCGACACGACCTCCTCCGTGGCGGGCGCGAGATCGATGGTGATCTCCTGTTCGCCGGGTGGGTCCTCCGCATCGGACGGCCAGAAGCTCACGGCCGTCAGCACCGTCCCATGCAGAAGGAGTGCCGTGAGGAAGGCGACACCAAGCCGGCTCGGCTCCTGCGTGGGTCTGAGAGTTTGAACGGACATGAATTTGCTGCAGATCCTACTGAGCCGGCGTGCCGCTCGGGGCTTGCGCGATCAGGGAGACCTTTTGGAAGCCTGCGGTGTTGATCTGGCCCATGATCTCGATGATGCGACCGTACGGCACGGCCTTGTCGCCGCGCACAAGCACGACCTGGCTTGGATCTGCGCTCGCGAGTTGTCGCAAGCGCGACATCATGGTCTCGGCGGCAAGGGGTTCCTTGTCGAGGAAGGGCTGACCCTGCGCGTCGATGGTGACCACGACCGGCCGCTTCGGCTGCGACACTTTCGGTGCCGCCGTCTTCGGCAACTGGACGGGCACGCCGACGGTCATCAGTGGTGCCGCCACCATGAAGATGATCAACAGGACGAGCATCACGTCCACGAGCGGCGTAACGTTGATCTCGGAGAGTGGCGCAGCGCCGAACTCGTCGTCCGTGTCCTGCGTCCGGATTGGCCCCATACCCATTATTCGGCAGCCTCTGCTCGGACGTGGGGCTTGCGGTCACGGGCCAGGCGATCGCCGAGAGCCGTGATGCCGGCAGCAAAGGATTGCTGCAAACGTCCGAGATCGGTCGTCAGCTTGTTGTAGGCCATTACGGCCGGAATGGCGGCCACGAGACCGATGGCAGTTGCGAACAAGGCCTCAGCAATGCCAGGTGCCACAACGGAGAGGCTCGTATCCTGGCTCGCAGCGATGGCGGAGAAGGAGTTCATGATGCCCCAGACCGTGCCGAACAGGCCGATGAAGGGCGCCGCCGATCCGATGGTTGCCAGAAAAGGCAGTCCGATCTGAAGCTGGCGCATGTCGACGGACAGAGCGGCCCGCATGGCCCGCTCAATGCGCTCCCGCCGCTCCGCGCGGCTCTCGGAGACGTCCTGATCGCGCCAGGCCTCGTGTCCCGCGGCGACGATCCGGCCTGTCGCACCGGGCATCTGCGGATGAAGCTTGTCCCCCGAACGGGCCGCCGCTTCGAAGGCGCGGGCTTGGCGACGGATGCTTCTGAAGCGCAGAAGCTTCTCGAAGATGATGGTCCAGCAGCCGAGAGACGCCAGGACAAGCAGGATCATGACGCCCTTGACGATCGGATCGGCTTGGAGAAACAGACCGAGGAAGGACATGTCATGCGTTGCTGCGGGCATGATCTCGTTCATGATTCAATCTCACTTCACGAAGGATACGGTGTCGATCTTCGAGGCCGTCTCAATGCCGGACAGGCAATCCTCCCGCGAAGTGGTAGAGCCTTCGCAGGTCAGGACATCGTTGAGGAGAACTCGTCCAAAGCGGGAGCAGTTCAGCCCAGGGAAATCGAAAAGCTTGATGAGGGTCTTGCGGCGTGGCACCGGACCGACTTCGACGGCGAGCCTTTTTGCCGCCACGCCATCGGTGTCGAGAGCAAACAGATCGAGCTTCAAGGATTTCCAGGTCTCGCCCTTCTGATTGTCGATGAGAAAATAGGTCCGGCAGCTTTCTCCCGACGCCTCGATCTTGTTCAGTTCAATCCGCAAGGAGTTTGAAGGCGATGTACCGTCTTGAGCAAGGGAAGTCCCGCTGAAGGGCAGGAGAAGGGCCAAGCAGGCGACGATGCCGGCTGCAAAGCCAGGCTCATTCCAGGTGCTCATGCCCATGAACTCGTTCTCCTTATGATGGCGAGCGACTGCCCGACGTGATGTCCAGCTCAGCCCATCAACGGAAGGGCTGAGCGCACGTGTCTTCGGCAGATCAATCGAATGCCCAATGCCGGGAGAATTCCCGTAGGCGACCCTGATGAGATATCTGAAAGAAATCAGATTGATCAAGGGCTTAGGAGAAGATCAGAGATATTCTAAAACAGCCGCTATAGCTTTGAGATCGGACTGGAATTCGCCTCTTTAAAGGAGCTTCAAAGTAATTTTCCTGGGTTCCATATGCGGCTATGAGGCCCGACGAAGCGTAATTCGGCTTCATTCGCAGACTGAGGTCCTTGATCGAACCTAGGCAATTCACGAGCGCATTTCACGAAAATACCATTTTGCGCAAGGATGAGGGAACGTGCCTTTCGATCCAGGAGATTCTGCGTGAGCTTCAACGGTCACGACAAGCCTTTTCCAGCTTGGTATCCCTACGCATTCGTCAGTGCGATAGCAGCTCTTGGAGCGGCCTTCTACGTACTGGCCTGAGTCCGCTCCCGCGCGGGATTCGCGTCTTCCTGCACTTGGACACTGCATCCCAAAGCGAAGCGAGGCGGTACATCCGCGCCCCGCTCGCTTATGGGAGAGTGTTGATCCGCGTCGGGGATCAGCACGACAATCATCGCTTCGTCATGGTTAATGTTTGGTTAATGCTCTCCCATGAGGAAGCTATGTCGCAGGAGAACCACGAATAGCTAATTGCAACGAAATATCTTTCTTATGACAGGTTGCGATCACATGGTCGCGCCGACCTGCCAGGGAACGAATTCAAGGTCACCATAACCGAGATCCTCCGACTTCGTATGCTGCCCGGATGCCACGCGAAGCAGAGTCTCGAAGATCTCTTTCCCTTTCGCCTCGAGAGAGACGCCGTCGAGGATATCGCCGCAATTGATGTCCATGTCGTCCAACATGCGACGGTAGATATCGGAGTTCGTAGCGAGCTTCAGGGACGGCGCGGGTTTGCAGCCGAACGCCGAGCCCCGTCCGGTCGTAAAGGCGATGAGGTTTGCGCCGCCGGCAACCTGGCCTGTCGCGGCGACAGGATCGTAGCCTGGCGTGTCCATGTAGACGAAACCGCGATCCTTTACCGGTTCGGCATATTCATAGACGGCGCGAAGCGTGGAGCGTCCGCCCTTCGCGGCAGCGCCTAAGGATTTTTCAAGGATCGTCGTCAGTCCGCCCGCTTTGTTGCCGGGCGACGGATTGTTGTTCATCTCGCCGCCGTTGCGCGCCGTGTAATCCTCCCACCATCTGATCCGCGAAACGAGCTTCTCACCGATCTCCCGTGTGGCAGCACGCCGGGTGAGCAGATGCTCCGCCCCGTAAATCTCAGGCGTCTCGGACAGGATCGAGGTTCCTCCATGGCGCACCAGCAGATCGGACGCGACACCAAGCGCAGGATTGGCCGTGAGCGCGGAGTAGCCGTCGGAGCCGCCACACTGGAGGGCGAGAACCAGTTCCGATGCGGGACGCGTTTCCCTTTGAGCCTTGGCAGCAATCGGGAGCATGTCCTTCACTGCCTCGACGATCGCCTGCACGGTTCGCCTTGTGCCGCCTGTTTCCTGAATAGTGAGCGTGCGGAATATCTCGTTTTCCGTGAGGTTGTATTCCTGCTTCATCCGGCCGATCTGAAACACCTCGCAACCGAGACCCACCATGACGACACCGGCGAAGTTGGGATGGCTGGCGTAACCCCATTGCGTACGCCGCAGGATGTCGAAGCCCTCGCCATAGGCCGCGTGTCCGCATCCGGTCCCGTGGACGATTGCAACGATCCCATCGATACCGGGGTAATCGCGCAGGATACCGGAGCGCTCCACTTCGGAGGCAGCGAAACGTGCGACCGAGGCCGAACAATTCACCGATGTCAGGATGCCGATGTAGTTGCGGGTGCCTGTCCGGCCCGGCGCGCGGCGATATCCCTGGAAAGTGGCGCGCATCTCCGGCGGGAGAAGATCGTCCTCTCGCGCATCGGTGCTGAAGGCGTAATCACGTTCGAAGTCGTGCAAGCCGACATTGTGCTCATGCACCCATTCGCCAGGCGCAATATGGGTTTTGGCAAAGCCGATGATCTGACCGAATTTCCGGATCGGCTCGCCTTCGCGGATCGGCTCTGCCGCCATCTTGTGACCGCGCAGGATGCGCTCGCGAGCCGTCAATCCAGCTGCGCTCGCGCCCTGGTTCACAAGGTCGATGGCGATGACCACATTGTCATCGGGAGAGAGGCGGATGGTGCGCGGAGTGCTCATGAGTATCTCAGCAAGTGGTTATAAATGCCTATCGGGCAGTTCATTATCGTCCCAATCCCATCTTCTGTGGGAGCCAGAGAGTTAGTTCGGGAATATAGGTGATTGCGATAAGGGCGAGCATCAAGGGCACGAGCCAAGGAAGAATCGCCACCGTGGTGCGCTCGACGGACAGTCTGGAGACTCTTGCCAAGACGAAGAGGACCATGCCGAGAGGAGGGTGAAGCAAGCCGATCATCAAATTGAGCGTCATGATGAGTCCGAAGTGGATCGGATCGATGCCAAGCTTGAGCACGATCGGCAGCAGGATCGGTACAAGAATCGTGATGGCTGCGATGGTGTCGATGAAACAGCCGACGAACAGGATGAGGATGTTGGCCAGCAGCAGGAACACCCATTTATTCTGCGTGAAGCCAAGGATCGCATCCGAGAGGATCTGAGCAGCTTGGCTGACCGTCAGGAGCCATGCGAAGATCGACGCTGCCGTTACGATGAACAGAACCGATGCCGTCGTCTCGATGGTATCGAAAGTTGCCTTGGCCAGACTTCTGAACGTCATGGAGCGGTAGCGAACAAGGCCTAAGAAGAGAGACCAGATGACCGCCGCGACAGCCGCCTCGGTCGGTGTAAAGAGGCCGAGGGTCATGCCGCCGATCAGAATGACGGGTGCCATCAGCGCCATCACGGCCGAGAAATCGAAGTACCAATCGAGGGCAAGTAGCACGGCCAGTGCTATGCCGATAGCAACGTTCGGTGATAGCCCCGCTTGAATCATCAGCCAGACGACAACGGGAAACGCAAGGACGATGACAACTTCGATTGTGGCGTTGCCGAGTTGGGCCCATGAGAAGGGGGTATCCGCACCCCAGCCGTTCTTATAGGCGAAGTAGGCCACGGTCCCCATCATCAGGAGCGTCATCACGATGCCGGGGATCAGGCCACCCAGGAAGAGGGCCCCAATGGAGACGTTCGCCATCATTCCATAGATCACGAACGGCAGGGAGGGCGGGATGATCGGCCCGAGGGTTGCGGACGCCGCCGTTACGCCAACGGCGAACTCGGTCGAATAGCCATGATCCTTCATGGCCTTGATCTCGATCGTCCCGAGGCCCGCAGCATCCGCGATAGCTGTGCCTGACATGCCTGAAAAGATCACTGAGCCGACGATGTTCACTTGGCCGAGTCCGCCCTTCATCCACCCAACGAGGGCGACCGCAAACGAATAGATGCGACCTGTGACGCCGGCGATGTTCATGAGGTTGCCGGCGAGGATGAAGAATGGGACCGCAAGGAGTGGAAAGCTCTCGACGCCAGCGATCATGCGTTGCGCAACAATGACATCGGGCACTGTGCCGCTGGCGAGGATGTAGAGCAGGGAGGCGACCGCCATCGACAGGGCCACCGGCAGGCCGAGGATCATCAGAACAAGGAAAGAACCAATCAGGACAAGCATTAGGTTTCTGCCACTAAGGGTGCATCGAATTCTTCGGGCCGCTCGAGTACGGAGTAGCCACGACGCCAGTTGGCGACAGCGACTTGAACGGAGCGGAAGCACATCAGGACAAAGCCGATGAAGACGAACCCGTAGCTGAGGTTCTTCGGCAGTGCGATGGTCGTCATTTGCTCGTCTCCGACGATGCTCATGAAGCGCCAGATGAGAATCGCACCGTAGGCAAAGAACGCGAGACGGATGATATCGATCGCAGTCGCCAGCACGCGACCGAGGCCGGGAGAAAGATAGCGATAGAGAAAGTCGACCTGAATGTGGCGGCTCATGCGCACGCACATGGACGACCCGATGAAAACGAGGGCGACAAGGAGGTTGGTTGCAATTTCCTCCGTCCAGGCGAAGGAGTCGTTCAGAACGTAGCGTGTGAAAAACTGCACGAAGACTGCGAGCGTCATTGCCCAGAACAGGGCTAAGGATAACCAATCCTCAAAGGCATAGCCCGAAAGTTCGACTGATGCGTGCTCGCTTTCATCAAAGGTCTGCGCCAATTCTTCGGCACTGACCTGGGTGTGGACCTCGGTCGTCATGTCTCGTTAACCCTCATTCCTGGAGGCCTGGAGCAGTTCCTGAACGCGGTACGCCGTAGGGACTTTAGAGCAAAGAGAGAGGTGGGCCGCCGGTTGGCGGCCCTTGCAGGGAATCAGAGACCTTCCGACTTCAGCGCCTGGATCTTGTCATAGTCCGCCTTCCGATAACCCAAAGATTCCAGAGTAACGTTCTTCATCACCGCTTCCTTGAAGTCGTCCTTGTTGATCTCTGTAACTGTCAAGCCCTTCTGCTTGAAGGTCTCGATCAACTCCTTCTCCTTCGCCTGGATCTCTCCTGAGGCACGGACTGCAGCCTCCTGGGCGACAGCAGCGAAGGTCTTCTTATCGTCGTCCGAAAGTTTGGCCCAGAGCTGCTTGGAGATGATCGTTGCAAGGTGGTCGACGATGTGGCCGGTGAGCACGATATGCTTCTGGACCTCGTAGAATTTCTTCGCCTCGATCGTCGTCAGAGGATTCTCCTGCGCATCGACGGTGCCGTTCTGAAGCGCCAGATAGACTTCTGCGAACGCAATCGGCGAGGTGTTGGCGCCGCAGGAGCGCGGCATTGCCAAATAGGCTGGAGCGTCTGGCACGCGAATCTTGAGACCCTTCATTTCAGCGCAGGTCTTGAAAGCCTTGTTCGTGGAACTGTGGCGCACCCCATAGTAGGTGAGGGCAACCATCTGGTGCCCGGTCTTGTCGCTGTAGCCGGCGCTGAGCTCCTTGAAAACGTCGCTCTTCGCAAAGGCAAGCAGATGGGCGGAGTCGCGGAAGATATAGGGATAGTAGCCGATGCCGATTGGCGGATAGCTGCGTGCAGCAAAGCTTGGACCGGAGATGATCATGTCGACCGTGCCGAGCGACAGGCCCTGATTGATATCGCTTTCCTTGCCGAGCTGCGACGCCGGATAGACGTCGATTTGGTAGCGGTTATTGGTCCGCTTGGCGATTTCCTGTGCCGCCCACACGGATTGGGTATGGAATGGCTCAGAGGTTTCATAGACGTGTGCCCATTTGAGCTTCGTCTGGGCATTAGCGGGCAGAGCTGGAAGCATAGCCGTTGCGGCTGCAATGAAGCCGAACGCTAGGCGGCGGGTCGGAAATGGCATAGGCGTTCCTCCGAAAAGCCGGCTCTGCGGCCGGTCGAAAATGGTGACGAGCGGCTCTGCTCGCGGAAAGGGAACCCGACAAGCTAATAGCGTTCGCTCATCGGTTCGGCTAACATGTTAGGCTAATGGACGCGCTCGACAAGAGAAAAAGATATGATTTCCTTGTTCCTCTAGAGCGGGGAGCACGAGGGCATACGACGGAGCAGGTGGAACGGTCCCTGCGATCCGCCATCGTGGCTCTCGATTTCGCTCCGGGCGAATTCATCGACAAGGCTGCCGTCTGCGCCGCGCTCGGGGTGTCCCGGTTTCCCGTTTCCGAGGCTCTCGCGCGCCTATCGGCCGAAGGACTCGTCGAGATCCTGCCCCAGCGCGGCTCCAGGGCGGCACGAATACGCCTCTTGGAAGTCAGGGAATCGATGCTGATCCGCCAAGCCCTGGAAGTGATGGTGGCGGAGACCGCCGCAAGGCATCTGCCCTCCCGGGCTATCGAGGCCCTTCGCAGCAACCTGGAAGCGCAGCAGGAAGCGGTCTCGAGAGGAGATCGTCCCGGCTTCCATACCCTGGATCTCGAGTTCCACATGATTTTGGTCGAGGGACTGGAGATGCCGCGAGTGGCTGCCGTCATCGACGCCTCGCGGGCCAACATCGATCGCGTGCGCCGCCTTCTCTCCTCTCCGCGGCGGCATGTCGTGACCCTTGCTGAACATCGGGAGATCTTTCGGGCTCTCGAGACCCATGATGGTCCGGCTGCACGCCGGGCAATGGAAGCCCATCTGGAGGCGGTTATGGAGGAACTGGGGCGGTTCTCGGTCGAGCACGCCGAAGTCTTCGTGCAGGGCTGAAGGGGAATCAGCTCGGTCAATCGGAGCGTTGTTTTAGTGTCGCCCGAAGTACCGCCGACGCGCATTTGTCCCTTGCCGAGCGCCACTTCACCGTCACCTCTTTGAAGTATATATATGTCAACCGGCGAAGGGGCTCGCTTGCAGAAGGAGGTTCTCGATGACACTCCAGATTGGCGATGTCGCACCGGATTTCGAAGCCGAGACCACGCAAGGGCGCATCCGCTTTCACGATTGGATTGGCGATTTTTGGTGCGTGCTCTTCTCACATCCAAAGGACTTTACCCCGGTCTGCACGACGGAGCTGGGTTACATGGCCAAGATCGAGCCGGAGTTCGACCGGCGCAATGTGAAGGTCATCGGGCTCAGCGTCGATCCGGTGGACAATCATGCCCGATGGGCCGAGGATATCCGAGAGACCCAAGGTGCTGCGCCCAACTTTCCGATGATCGGGGACGCCAATCTCACTGTTTCGAAGCTTTATGGGATGCTTCCGGCAAGCACGAGCGGCACCTCGGAAGGTCGCACGCCTGCTGACAATCAGACTGTCCGCAATGTGTTCGTCATCGGGCCAGATAAGAAGATCAAGCTGGTTCTCATCTATCCGATGACGACCGGCCGCAACTTCGATGAGGTGCTCCGGGTCATTGATTCCCTCCAGCTCACGGCTAAACACCGGGTCGCCACGCCTGCCAACTGGAGGCAGGGTGAGGACGTCATCATCGCAGGATCGGTTCCGGACGAAGAGGCCAAGACGATCTATCCGCAAGGCTGGAAGGCTCCTAAGCCTTATATCCGGATCGTGCCGCAGCCTGGTACCTGAAGAGGTCAACGTTCATTTGAAAATCCGATCGTCCGTGTCGCACCAAGTGACGGTTCGGAGGATCCAATGGTCTCGTGCGTCTCAAGGAGCAGAGGTAATGAGTGCAACGGTTTCCCATCACTCGACGCACGCCCTTTCGACTGCCAAACCGCAGGTCGACGCCTTTTTCGACAAGCGCACCTGCAGCGTGCAGTATGTGGTGTCAGACCCTGCAAGCGGACGCTGCGCTCTCATTGACCCGATTCTTGACTATGATGAAAAGTCGGGATCTATCGCGACCACGTCGGCCGATACCCTGCTTGCTCTCGTGGAGGAACGGGGACTGAAGGTCGAGTGGATCCTCGACACGCACCCACATGCAGATCACTTTTCTGCATCCGGCTATCTGAAGGACCGGACAGGTGCGAAGACAGCCATCGGCGAGCGTGTCGTCGATGTCCAGCGGCTTTGGAGGAAAATCTACAATCTCACCGGGTTCGAGGCGAACGGCTCCCAATGGGACCATCTGTTCGCCGATGGTGACGTCTTTCAGATCGGAGACATGAATGCAAGGGTTGTCTTCTCACCGGGGCATACGCTTGCATCCATCACCTATGTCGTCGGGGATGCCGCCTTCATCCATGATACGCTCTTCATGCCCGATTTCGGCACGGCCCGGTGCGATTTCCCCGGAGGGAACGCGCGAGCCTTGTGGCGCACCATTCATCACATTCTCGCTCTGCCCGACGGCACGCGACTATTCTCCGGTCATGATTACATGCCAGGAGGCCGAGCTCCGGCTTGGGAGAGCACGATCGCGAGCCAAAGAGACCAAAACGTCCATCTTGTCCAAGCTCGCACTGAGGACGAATTCGTTGCAATGCGTCAGGCGCGAGACGCCAAGCTGCCGATGCCGAAGCTGATCCTGCATGCTCTGCAGGTAAACATGGCTGGCGGTCGATTGCCCACGCCGGAGAGCAACGGGAGGCGCTATCTCAAGATACCGCTCGAGGCGCTCCCCCATGCCGTTTGGGATTGACTCAGCCTCTCATATAAGTGTGTGACGGCAACGAAAGCGGAAGGGCCGCTCATATGCATTTCGGTCTAATCGTATGATTGAGACCGTTTGGTATGTCTATGGCACATGCTACCAGTCACAGCTGTTCAAACTGGAGCAGGTGCTCCAAGCATCCGCCCGCGCCCGTTTGACTGGAGCAGGCAAGAACTTTGGAAAAGATTCCGTTGAGAAGGAAGCTGACAGATAGGTACTTTCATCGTGCGCGATCTTCGAAAATCGTCGTGGGATGCTATGATAGATTTCTCCCGGTGAGATCTTAGGAAGCGGGCGAGCCTTCAGAGCTGACCGGTGGTGTCCAACGACTGTCAGGGCGGAGGGAGCGCCATCATGTCGCCGAAGAACGATCAAGGCAGCGTGCAGACCCTGCACCCGTCCATCAAGGCGCCGGTGTTCCCAGGTAGTTCGACCGAGTTCATCAACCTCATGGCGCATTACTACCGCGCCGAGATCGCCCGCATGGCGGGGTGGCGCGACAGGATCGACCGGACCACCAACTGGGCCATCACCGTTGTGGCCGCCATGCTGTCGGTCTCCCTCTCCACGCCGACCGCCCACCACGGCGTTCTGATCTTCGCCATGATTCTGGTCCTGCTGCTGCTGGTGATCGAGGCGCGCCGCTATCGCTTCTTCGATGTCTACCGCAACCGCGTACGTCAGATAGAACGCAACTACTTTGCCCAGATCTTCGCTCCCGAGGATGGTACGACAGACGATTGGGTTCGAAAGCTCGGGGACGATCTCAGGCGTCCTCTGTTTCTGACCAGCACCAGCCAAGCCCTCTCACGCCGCCTCAGGCGCAATTATTGCTGGATGTTCCTGATCCTGCTGTTGGCCTGGCTGGTGAAGACGACTTTCATCAGGATGCAGGAAAATGCCGTCGAAGCCAGCCTGGTTACGTCGGCGGGGGAATGGGTCCGGAATGCCGCCATTGGGCCGGTTCCAGGATGGGCCGTGATCACCGTGCTGACGGTCTTCTATGGCTGGGTCCTCTATGCCGCCCTCCGCAAGCCCCAGGGGGAGGGGGAACTGGCCTTCGGAAACGTGCACGTTTGAAGGCGCAGCGCTCGGCGCAACACGAAGATAGGATGTGCCGAAAGCTGGGTTTGGGAGTATGATGCTTCTCGGGCATCGCTCGCAAGCTGACCGAGGTGGTTGCCATGAAAGCCATATTGGTTCCGGTTGAGCAGCATAGCTTCATCCGCTCGGTCCTGGATGCCGCCCTGCTGGTGGCAGGCCGGTTCGGGAGCCATGTGGAGGGCTTGGCGCTCGGTCCCGATATCCCTGATGTCGTCGCCTTCGATGTTCCGGTCGGCTGGAGCATCCTGAGCGAAAAGGAGCAGCGTGAACTTGTGGAGCGGTCGCGGCATCTCTTCGAGGACTTCATGCTATCCTGCTCGGTGCCGCGCAAGACGGAGGCGCCGGACGAGGTTTCCTGCGGATGGCTCGGCCAGCAATTGTTCGGGGACAGCTATATTGGCAGTTTCGGCCGGGTGTTCGACCTGATCGTGCTTGGACGACCAGGATCGCGCGATGAGCCGCCGAGGCTGGCCACCCTTGAGGCTGCCCTGTTCGAAGGCGGACGGCCTGTGCTGATGGTTCCGCCCTCCGCCCCGGCGTCCATCGGCGAGACCATCGTGGTCGCCTGGAACGGCAGCACGGAAACGGCCCGGACGGTGGCGCTCGCAATGCCCATTCTGGAGAAGGCCGGCCGGGTTGTCGTTCTGACGCTGGAGGGCTGGGGTGGGGAGGGGCCAAGCGGCCCCGAATTGGCACTTCGCCTCAAGCGAAACGGAATCAAGGCCGAGACTGCGGCGCGCAGGCTGAACACGCGCTCTCCCGGCGAGGCTATTCTGGAGGACGCTGCCTCGTTCCATGCGGATCTGCTCGTCAAGGGAGCCTATACCCAAAGCCGCTTGAGGCAGATGATTTTCGGCGGTGCCACGAGCCACATCATTGAGCATGCCGCGTTGCCGGTCCTGATGGCTCACTAGGTGTGAAGGGCTCGGCGCATGGTGATCGACGCCGGCCAGGTGTGTTGTGCTTTCGGAGCCTGTCGATAACCGCTCTTTGCCCCTTTAGAAACAGCTCAGCCTATGGCCGAATGGTGTTTCGTTCCTAGTTCTCTCGGGAGGAGAACGAAAGACCATGACCGATTATGGACCGCTGACCCTGCACGTACCCGAACCAGCCGTTCGACCGGGGGGAACCCCCGACTTCTCGAATGTGAAGATCCCCAAGGCCGGAGCCGTCCCGCGGCCTGAGGTTGATGTGGAACCGGAAACCATTCGGGACCTCGCATTTTCCATCATTCGGGTTCTCAACCGCGCAGGGGAAGCGGTTGGGCCCTGGGCCGGGCTCCTGAGCGATGAAGAGCTGATCGAGGGCATGCGCAACATGATGACGCTGCGTACCTTTGATGCACGGATGCTGATTGCCCAGAGGCAGGGGAAGACCTCCTTCTACATGCAGCATCTGGGCGAGGAGGCGATCAGCTGCGCGTTTCGCAAAGCGCTCTCGCCGGGGGACATGAATTTTCCGACCTACCGCCAGGCCGGTCTCCTGATCGCCGGCGGTTATTCCATGGTCGACATGATGTGTCAGGTCTACTCGAATTCCCGCGATCCGCTCAAAGGGCGCCAGCTGCCCGTCATGTATTCCTCAAAGGAGCATGGGTTCTTCACCATCTCGGGCAATCTCGCCACCCAGTATGTCCAGGCGGTCGGCTGGGCCATGGCCTCGGCGATCCAAAACGACACCAAGATCGCGGCCGCCTGGATCGGGGACGGATCGACGGCGGAATCGGACTTCCATGCAGCGCTCGTCTTCGCGTCCACCTACAAGGCGCCGGTCATTCTCAACATCGTCAACAATCAATGGGCGATCTCCACATTCCAGGGCATCGCCCGGGGTGGGGCTGGGACCTTTGCCGCCCGTGGCCTAGGCTTCGGCATTCCGTCTCTGCGGGTCGATGGCAACGATTACCTCGCCGTCTATGCGGTCGCGAAATGGGCCGCCGAGCGGGCCCGGCGCAATCTCGGCCCGACTCTCGTCGAATACGTCACCTATCGGGTCGGCGCTCATTCGACGTCCGACGATCCGTCGGCTTACCGCCCGAAAACGGAATCCGATGCCTGGCCTCTCGGCGATCCGATCATCCGGCTTAAAAACCATCTGATCTTGCGCGGAGCCTGGTCGGAGGAACGGCACAAGCAGGCGGAGGCCGAGATCCTCGATACTGTGATCGCGGCCCAGAAGGAGGCGGAGAGCTATGGCACGCTCCATGCCGGTGCCAAGCCGTCCGCCCGGGAGATGTTCGACGGAGTCTATGCCGAGATGCCGCCGCATCTGCGTCGTCAGCGGCAGCAGGCGGGAGTCTGAGCCATGGCGCGCATGACGATGATCGAGGCCATTCGTGACGCTATGGATGTGATGATGGCGCGCGACGAGCGCGTCGTGGTCTTCGGCGAGGATGTGGGCTATTTCGGCGGCGTCTTCCGCTGCACCGCCGGTCTGCAGCAGAAATACGGAAAGACGCGCTGCTTCGATGCACCGATCAATGAATCCGGCATCGTCGGAACGGCGATCGGCATGGCCAGCTACGGATTGCGGCCGTGCATCGAAATCCAGTTCGCCGATTACATGTATCCGGCCTACGACCAGATCGTGTCCGAGGCGGCCCGGCTCCGCTACCGCTCGAACGGCGAATTCACCTGTCCCATGGTGATCCGGATGCCGACCGGCGGTGGCATTTTCGGCGGCCAGACCCATAGCCAGAGCCCGGAGGCTCTGTTCACCCACGTGGCGGGTTTGAAGACGGTCGTGCCGTCCAACCCGCGCGATGCCAAGGGACTTCTGATCGCGGCCATCGAAGACCCGGATCCCGTCATCTTCCTGGAGCCGAAGCGGCTCTACAATGGGCCCTTTGACGGGCATCACGACCGTCCGGTGACGCCGTGGTCGAAGCACGATTTGAGCGAGGTGCCGAACGGTCATTTCAGCCTGCCCCTCGGCAAGGCCTCGATCGTGCGGGAGGGCGCTGCCGTCACCGTGCTGGCTTATGGCACGATGGTCTACGTCGCACAGGCCGCTGCCGCTGAGACCGGCATCGATGCGGAGATCATCGACCTGCGGACGCTGATCCCGCTCGACATGGAGACGATTGCGGCATCGGTCAGAAAAACAGGCCGCTGCGTGGTCGTGCACGAGGCCACACTGACGTCGGGTTTCGGGGCGGAATTGGCAGGGCTTGTTCAGGAATCCTGCTTCTTCCAGCTGGAGGCACCCGTCGCCCGGGTGACCGGATGGGATACGCCCTATCCCCATGCTCAGGAATGGGACTACTTCCCGGGGCCGGCCCGCGTCGGGCGCGCCCTTGTCGAGACGATGGAGGCCTGACATGGGCGAGCACCTGATCAAAATGCCCGATGTCGGTGAGGGGATCGCCGAGGCCGAACTCGTCGAGTGGCACGTCAAGGTGGGAGACCTCGTCCGCGAGGATGCAGTGTTGGCTGCGGTGATGACCGACAAGGCGACGGTGGAAATCCCTTCGCCCGTCGATGGCGAGGTCCTGTGGCTCGGCGCCGAGATCGGCGACGTGGTGGCCATCGGCTCGCCCCTGATCCGCCTGAAGGTGGAAGGAGGGGACAGCGCCTCTTCCGAAAGCAGCCCGGCAGCGAAGGCGGCTGAGCCGCCCGCCCGAACCAGCGAAATCGAAGCTCAGGCAGATGGTGCCGTCAGGGTCCCGGAAGCCATCGTCGAACGGCAGGCCGTGAGCACACCGCATCGGCCGGCAGAGAGCGCGCAACCTCCTGCCGCGAGGCTGCACCGCGCGCCGGTGACACGCGCCGAAGGCGAGCGGCCGATAGCCTCGCCGGCGGTCCGGTTGCGGGCACGTGAGGCGGGAGTCGATCTGCGGCAGGTTCCGGGCTCTGGTCCAGCCGGCCGGATCACCCACGAGGATCTGGACGCCTTCTTCACTCATGGACGCCAGGTTGCCAAGGCACCAGGGCTTGCCCAGAACACCGCGGTCGAGCACATCAAGGTGATCGGGCTGCGCCGCAAGATCGCGGAGAAGATGGCGATTGCGAAATCGCGAATCCCGCACATCACCTATGTCGAAGAGGTCGACGTGACGGCGCTCGAGGAGCTGCGGTCTTCGCTCAATGCGAACAGGCGGGCCGACCGACCGAAACTGACCCTGCTTCCGTTCCTGATGCGCGCGCTGGTGAAGGCCATTGCGGAACAACCGCATCTGAATGCCATCTACGATGATGATGCCGGTATCGTGCATCAGCACGGAGGCGTGCATATCGGCATTGCGACGCAGACGGGCTCCGGCCTCATGGTGCCGGTGGTGAAACATGCGGAGAGCCGCGACCTCTGGGACTGTGCGGCTGAGCTGAACCGGCTTGCCGAGGCGGCGAAGGCAGGCCTCGCGAGCCGCGATGAGCTCAGCGGATCGACGATCACCATCACGTCGCTCGGCGCCATGGGGGGCATCGTCACCACGCCGGTGATCAATTATCCCGAGGTCGCCATCGTGGGCGTCAACAAGATGATGGTGCGGCCGGTCTGGGACGGCTCGACCTTCACCCCCCGCAAAATGATGAACCTGTCCTCCAGCTTCGATCACAGGATCATCGACGGCTGGGACGCGGCAGTCTTTGTGCAGCGCATCAAGGCGCTTCTGGAGACACCTGCCATGATCTTCGTGGAGACTTGAGGCCGATGAAGGATATTTCCTGCAAGCTCCTGGTCATCGGAGCCGGACCTGGCGGCTATGTCTGCGCCATTCGTGCCGGGCAACTGGGGATCGACACGGTCATCGTCGATGCGGGCAAGCTCGGCGGAACTTGTCTCAATGTCGGCTGCATCCCCTCTAAGGCGCTCATTCATGCGGCGGAGGAGTACGACAGGATCGTTCACCTGGCGAACGGGCGCAACGCGCTCGGGATCACAACGACGAAGCCGGAACTCGACCTCGCCCAGACGATCGCCTGGAAGGACGGCATCGTCGGTCGCCTCAACAGCGGCGTGTCGGGATTGCTCAAGAAGGCGAAGGTCAAGATCGTTCAGGGGCGGGCGCGCTTTCGTGACGGCAAGACGGTCGAAGTGGAGACGGAAACGGGCCGGCAGATCATCCGTGCCGAGAATGTGGTGATTGCAACGGGCTCGGCTCCCGTCGAACTGCCGAACCTGCCGTTCGGCGGACCGGTCATCTCCTCCACCCAGGCGCTGGCGCTCACGGCAGTTCCTGAGCGGCTCGTCGTGGTCGGCGGCGGCTATATCGGCCTGGAGCTCGGAACCGCCTTCGCCAAGATGGGAGCAAAGGTCACGATCGTCGAGGCGCAGGCCCGTATCTTGCCGCAATACGATGCCGAATTGACGCGCCCGGTGTCCAAGAGGCTGCAGGCCCTCGGCATCGAGGTGATGACCGGCGCCAAGGCGAAGGGGCTGACAAAAGCCGATGGGGCATTGTTGGTCGAGACGGCGGACGGGGCGGAGAGATCCCTTGGGGCCGACAGGATCCTCGTCACGGTTGGCCGGAGGCCAGTCACCGAAGGATGTGGCCTCGACGAACTCGTCCTCGACATGGACGGCCAGTTCGTCCGCATCGACGAACGCTGCCAGACCTCCATGCGCGGGATCTATGCCATCGGCGACGTGACCGGGGAGCCGATGCTGGCCCATCGCGCCATGGCGCAGGGCGAGATGGTGGCTGAGATCGTCGCCGGTCATAAGCGGATCTGGGACAAGCGCAGCATTCCAGCGGTCTGCTTCACCGACCCGGAGGTGGTGGCTGTCGGCCTGTCGCCGGATGACGCGCGGCGAACGGAGGTCGACATCAAAGTCGGGCAGTTTCCGTTCTCAGCCAACGGCCGGGCGATGACCAAGATGGGCGAGGACGGTTTCGTGCGGGTGGTCGCCCGTACGGACAACCATCTGGTTCTTGGCATTCAGGCCGTTGGGCATGGCGTTTCCGAACTGGCGGCGGCCTTCGGCCTCGCGCTGGAGATGGGTGCGCGACTGGAGGATATTGCAGGGACGATTCATGCTCATCCGACCCAGGGCGAGGCATTCCAGGAAGCGACGCTCAAAGCGCTGGGACAGGAACTCCATATCTGACGCAGCGTCGTGCTCCCCCGTCGGGGTGAGTCGATAATGCTATAGGCGCCCTGATCGCCCGTTGACCCCGGCTGGGTCGAACAGGGAGGCCTTGACGCGGGTCGACTGTTTGCCCCGGCGGTGATGCTGTCATCGACGTTGACGCTCGTGCCGTGTGGTGACCGAGGCTCCTTGTGCGGCGGCTCTATCTAGGCATGTCGATGGTCGTGACAACTCCTCTCAGGAAGTAAATCACGGAACAGAAACATCCATGCAAAGCACATCATGAAGAATGATATATATTTCAATAATCCAGATAGCGCCTAAGTAATTGACGCCTATTACTGGTCGTGCCAGCATTCATTCTTATAATCAATAACAATCCAAAACAGCTTCCATCGGGAGGATGCAATGCAGTTGAGACAGCTTACGCTATGGTCTGCAGCGGGTTGGATTGCAGGCACGGGTCTGGCGCTGGCTCAAGGCCAGACCTTGACGATCGCGACAGTCAATAATGCGGACATGATCATCATGCAGCGGCTGTCTCCTAAGTGGGAGCAGGCGACCGGCAACAAGTTGAACTGGGTCGTGCTTGAAGAAAACGTGCTGCGCCAGCGCGCCACCACCGATATCGCCACCAAGGGCGGGCAGTTCGACATCATCACGATCGGCTCCTATGAGGCGCCGATTTGGGGCAAGCAGAACTGGCTTGTCACTCTCGATGACCTCGGCGCCGATTATGATTATGCCGACATCATCCCATCCGTGAAGAACGGTCTGTCCTATAACGGCAAGCTCTATGCCGTGCCGTTCTATGCCGAAAGCTCATTCACGTTCTACCGCAAGGATCTGTTCGATCAGGCCGGCATTAAGATGCCCGCTAAGCCGACCTACGATCAGATTGCGGAATACGCAGCCAAGCTGACCGACAAGTCCAAGGAGCAATACGGATTCTGCCAGCGCGGAAAGCCAGGCTGGGGCGAGAACATGGCCTTCATTGGCCCCATGGTGAATGCCTTCGGCGGGCGCTGGTTCAATGAGAAGTGGGAGCCCCAGCTTACGACCGAGCCGTGGAAGAACGCGATCAATTACTACGTCAAGAACATCCGGGAGTACGGACCGCCGGGCGCGACCGCGAACGGACACAACGAGAACCGCGCTCTGTTCGCGACGGGCCATTGCGCCATGTGGGTCGATGCCACGTCGGCGGCGGGCTACATCTACAACCCGAAGGAAAGCCAGGTGGCCGACAAGACGGCGTTCACGGCGGCGCCGGTGCAGGTCACGAGCAACGGATCGGGCTGGTTCTGGGCGTGGTCGCTCGGCATTCCGGCCTCCTCGAAGAAGGTCGATGCCGCCAAGTCCTTTGTGAAATGGGCCACGTCGAAGGACTATGTCACGCTGGTCGGTAACGAGGCCGGTTGGGTCGCGGCGCCTCCCGGCACACGCAAGTCGACCTATGACAATCCCGAGTACCAGAAGGCTGCCCCCTTCGCGAAGGTGGTCTATGACGCGGTCGTTAATGCTGATCTGACCAAGCCGACGAAAGACCCTGTGCCTTATATCGGGATCCAGTATGTCGCCATTCCCGAATTCCAGGGCATCGGCACGGCCGTCGGCCAACAGATCGCGGCCGCCTTGGCCGGACAGACGACGGTAGAGCAGGCCCTCGAAACGGCCCAACGCTCGACTGAGCGCACGATGAAGCAGGCCGGCTATCCGAAATAGGCCGATCGCCACGCGCCCGGCGGACAATCATCGTCCGCCGGGCGTCTTCTCCAGTGTGAGCAACCGAGATGGCGAGCACCACCACAACTGTCCCCGTTCCCGGTGCGTCCGCTCCTGCCGGGAGGCGCAGCCAGCGGAATGTCAGAACCCTGCCCTTGATTGCACCATCCGTGATCATCCTCTTCCTCTGGATGATCGTGCCCTTGGTGATGACGCTCTGGTTTTCGTTTCAATACTACAACCTACTCGATCCGTCGGTTGGCGGATTTGCGGGCTTCGAGAACTATACCTTTCTGCTCACCGATCCGTCCCTCTGGACGGCGATGGCCAACACTCTCTTCCTGGTGTTCTGGGTGCTCGTGATCACGGTCGGGCTCGGTACCCTTCTTGCCGTCCTGTTCGACCAGGAATTTTACGGCCGGGGCATTGCGCGCCTGCTGGCCATCGCTCCCTTCTTCGTCATGCCGACGGTGAGCGCCCTCATCTGGAAGAACATGCTCATGCACCCGGTCAACGGGCTCTTTGCATTCTTCGCACGCTCTCTTGGCTTCCCGGCCATCGACTTCTTCGGCAGTTTCCCGCTGACCTCCGTCATCATCATCGTCGCATGGCAATGGCTGCCCTTCGCCCTGCTGATCCTGCTCACGGCGATCCAATCGCTCGACAGCGAGCAGAAGGAGGCCGCGCGCATGGATGGAGCAGGCCCGATCTCGATGTTCTTCTTCATCATCCTGCCCCATCTCGGCCGTGCCATCAGCGTCGTCATCATGATCGAGACGATCTTCCTGCTGTCCGTCTTTGCCGAAATTTACGTCACCACCTCGGGCGGCCCAGGCCTTGCCTCGACCAATCTGGCCTTCCTGATCTATCTGCGGGCCTTGCGGGAGTATGACGTAGGGGGTGCCTCGGCTGCAGGGGTGATCGCCGTGATCCTCGCCAACATCGTGGCGATCTTCCTCGTGCGCTCGATCGCCAAGAACATCGCCGATTGAGGTTGAGCCATGCATCCCAAAACCCGCAAAAAGCTCATCCTCACGCTGGTCGGATGGCTTGCCGCAGGACTGATCTTCTTCCCGATCTTCTGGATGATGCTGACAAGCTTCAAGACCGAGGTTGAGGCGGTTGCGACGCCGCCCAAACTCTTCTTCAGCCCAACGCTGGAAAACTATGTCACGGTGCGCGAACGGGCCGATTACATCCATTTTGCCATCAACAGCATCGTGATCTCCGTCGGCGCCACGCTTCTGGCGACGCTCATCGCCGTTCCGGCCGCCTATGCCATGGCGTTCTTTCCAGGAAAGCGCACGAAGGATCTGCTGCTCTGGATGCTTTCGACCAAGATGATGCCGGCCGTTGGCGTCCTGATCCCGATTTATCTGCTCTTCCGGGATACCGGCGCGATTGATACGCGCTGGGGCTTGATCGTCGTCTATACGCTGATGAACCTGCCTATCGTGGTGTGGATGCTCTACACCTTCTTCAAGGAGGTCCCGAAGGACATTCTCGAGGCCGGCCGCATGGATGGCGCGAAGCCCAAGCAGGAGGTCTGGATGCTGCTCCTGCCTCTGTCGCTGCCCGGGATTGCGTCGACGGCACTCCTGTCCATCATTCTGTGCTGGAACGAGGCGTTTTGGAGCCTGAACCTCACCACTTCAGAGGCGGCGCCGCTGACCACCTTCATCGCTTCGTTCTCTGCTCCTGAAGGATTGTTCTGGGCCAAGCTCTCGGCCGCATCGACGATCGCCATCGCGCCCATCTTGGTGTTCGGATGGATGAGCCAGCGCCAGCTCGTACGCGGCCTGACCTTCGGAGCCGTCAAATAAAGCGGGAAGTTCAACATGTCGACGGTTGTGCTCAAAGGCATTCAGAAGAATTACGGTTCGGTCCAGGTGATCAAGGGCGTCGATCTGTCCATCGACGACCGGGAGTTCTGCGTCTTCGTCGGGCCTTCCGGCTGCGGAAAATCGACGCTCCTGCGGATGATCGCCGGGCTTGAGGAGATCACCGAAGGCGATCTGCTGATCGACGGTCAGCGGGTCAATGATGTGCCGCCATCAGAGCGCGGCCTTGCCATGGTGTTCCAATCCTATGCGCTCTACCCGCATATGTCCGTTGCGGACAACATGGGATTTTCTCTTCGGCTCGCAGGCGTCTCCAAGGAGGAGCGACGTGCCAAGGTGGCGGAAGCGGCACGCATCCTGCATCTGGACAAGCTCCTGGACCGCAAGCCGAAAGAACTGTCCGGCGGACAGCGGCAGCGCGTGGCGATCGGTCGAGCCATCGTGCGCAAGCCCAAGGTCTTTCTCTTCGACGAGCCGCTTTCCAATCTCGATGCCGCGCTGCGGGTCCAGATGCGTATCGAACTCGCTCGCCTGCACGACGAACTGGCAGCGACCATGATCTATGTCACTCACGACCAAGTCGAGGCCATGACGATGGCGGACAAGATCGTGGTGCTCCAAGGCGGGATCGTCGAGCAGGCCGGCACGCCGCTTGAGCTCTATCATCATCCGAGAAACCTGTTCGTGGCTGGCTTCATCGGCAGCCCCAAGATGAATTTCCTTCCCGCGACAGTGACGGCAGTGGCAGAGGCCGCAACCACCATCCAGCTTGCCGGTGGTTCCATTCTGGCGGTTCCGGTTCGACCCGGGCGCCAGAAAGTTGGAGATGCAGTCACTCTCGGCGTGCGGCCCGAGCATATGCATCTGGCGGGAGATGGTGAAATCATCGGTGAGGTGATGGTCGTCGAGCGGCTAGGGGGTGAGACGTTTCTCTACACTCAGCTCAAGGATGGCGCGATGATCATCGTGCAGGCGGATGGGGAAATTCCGACAGGCGTGCATGAACGTGTCGCGATCAAACTCGATCCGGCAACCTGCCATCTGTTCGACGGCGACGGTGTCGCGATCGAGCGCGTGCAGCGGCATCCGCTCGCCAGTTTAAGGCGTCTGCCGACCCGCAAGGCGAGCTGAAGCCTTTTCCGGAGGCGGGTCATGGCCTCGAAGCGATTCGATTATATCATTGTTGGCGGTGGCAGCGCAGGCTGCGTCGTGGCAAGCCGCCTTGTGGGCGAACATGGCGCCCGCGTTCTGCTCGTCGAGGCGGGATCCCGCCGGGTGAGTCCGATTCTTGCCATGCCGGCGGGCTACATGAAGTTTCTCGCCCGGGACACCTATCTCACGATGCATCATGTGCTCCCTCAAGAGCAGCTTTCCGGCCGGGCTCCCATCGTCCCGCAGGCCAAGGTGCTAGGCGGCGGAAGCGCGGTCAACGCCATGGTCTACATCCGCGGGCAGGCGGAGGATTACGATGCGTGGGACGAAGCCCTGGGCGGGGCAGGGTGGAGCTACAGGGATCTTCTTCCTTATTTCATCAGGCAGGAGGGCAACGATCACCTGGGCGCACCCTATCATGGTGTGAGCGGCCCGTTGAAGGTGTCCCATCTGGGCCAGCATTCCGCCATGAGCCGCGCCTTCGTGCAGGCAATGCAGGAGCAAGGCATCCCCTATACGGCCGACTTCAATGGAGCTCGCCAAAGCGGCGTCGGGTTCATGCAGCATACGATCGATTGGACCACGCGCCGCCGATGCAGTGCCGTCGATGCGTTCCTCCAACCTGTTTCGTCCAATCCAAATTTGACCGTGTTGACGGAGACGACGGTCACTCGCATCCGATTGGAAAGGGGCCGTGCGACGGGTGTGGAGCTTGCTGGGGCATTCGGATCGGAAACCATCTTCGCTGATGCGGAGGTGATTCTCGCTGCTGGCACCTATTCGACGCCTAAACTCCTGATGCTGTCCGGCATCGGTCCGGCCGACGAGCTGTCACGGCATGGGATTGACGTTGTCGCCGACCTGCCCGGCGTGGGCAAAAACCTCCAAGATCATCATGAGGTTCCCATTGTTGCGGCGACATCCGGAGCCTTCGGCTATTTCGGTCAGGATCGCGGTCTCGCAATGCTAAGTCATGGTCTGCAGTACATGCTGTTCAAATCAGGCGCCGTGACCACCACGGGCGTGGAGGCCTGCGCCTTCATCGATCCCGACGGCGGCGCGCGGCCGACCATCCAGCTGTACTGCGTCCCGACCGTCTATCTCGACCGCGACGTCTCGGGCGTCGAACCAACCCATGGCGTGACGTTGAACCCCTGCCTGCTGCGCCCGAAGGCGCGGGGTTCGGTACGTCTTGCATCGGCTGACCCGGCCGCGTTGCCGCTGGTCGACCCACAATTCTTCGGTGATCCGGACGATCTTCGCCTGACGATCGCAGGATTGCGTTTCTCGCGAATGATTCTCGCGACAAGTCCCGTTAGAGAAATGGTCACGCAGGAGTTGTTCCCAGGTGGGGCGATCGCTTCGGACGAAAACCTCGCCGATCATTGCCGCAGAACAGTCAAAACCAATTATCACCCGGCGGGTACCTGCCGTATGGGAACCGAAGGCGATCCCCTTGCGGTCGTCACGCCGGAGTTGGCTGTTCGCGGCGTTGCGGGCCTGAGAATCGTTGACGCTTCCATCATGCCGACCATTCCCAGCGGCAACACGAATGCACCGGTGCTGGCAATCGCTGACAAGGCTGTTGACATCATGACTGGTCATCCGCGCATAGTCCGTGAGCCGACGACAGCTTTACCAAACCGGATTTCCTCTATGCCCGATCAGGTCCGTCCGTCATGAATCAGAGCGTGAATCTCGCCAATCTCGCGAACCTGCCGCCTAGTGTCGCGAGACCTCGCTATGCCCGCGAAGAGCTTCGGGCCGGCATCCTTCATATGGGCGTCGGGAACTTTCACCGCGCCCATCAGGCCGTCTACCTGGACGATCTCTTCAATGCCGGAAAGGACCGGGACTGGGCTCTGATCGGTGCTGGCATCCGTGCCGGCGACAGGGGGATGCGGCAGGCACTGGAGCCTCAGGATTGGCTCACCACGGTGGTGGAACTCGAACCCGGGGCCAATACCGCCCGGGTCACCGGCGCAATGGTGGGCTTCGTGCCCGTCAACGAGGATGGACGTGCCATCGTCGCTGCTCTGGATGATCCGGCTTTGCGCATCGTGTCCCTGACGGTCACGGAGGGAGGTTACTGCATCGATCCGGCGACGGGAACCTTCAATCCTGAGCACCCGGACATCGTGCATGACGCCGCCCATTTGGATGCACCCAGAGGCGTGTTCGGGGTCCTCCTTGCAGCGCTGAGGCAGCGACGCAATCAAGGCCTCAAGCCCTTCACGGTGATGTCGTGCGACAACATTCCCCACAATGGACAGGTCGCCAGGGACGCCATCGCCGGACTCGCCGATCTCGTCGATCCTGCGCTCGCCGCTTACGTGCGGGAGCAGGTGGCCTTTCCCAGCAGCATGGTCGACCGGATCACGCCTGCGACGACCGACCGGGAGCGCGCCATCCTGGCAGAGCGCTTCGGCATTAAGGACAACTGGCCGGTCTTCTGCGAGCCGTTCCGCCAGTGGGTTCTGGAAGACCATTTCCCGACGGGCCGTCCGGCCCTGGAGGAGGTCGGCGTCACGTTCACGCCGCATGTGGCGGCGTTCGAGCTCATGAAGCTTCGCATCCTGAACGGCGGTCATGCCACGATTGCCTATCCGGCAGGACTCCTGGGGATCCACTTCGTGCATGACGCCATGGCTGATCCTCTGGTGCGGGGCTTTTTGGACAAGTTGGAGACCGAAGAGATCATACCCTGCGTGCCTCCAGTGCCGGGTGTTGACCTTCTGGACTATTATCGACTGATCGCTCGCCGTTTCGCCAATCCGGATGTGGGGGATACGATTCCGCGTCTCGCACAGGATGGTTCAAACCGGCAGCCTAAGTTCATTCTTCCCTCCACGCGGGATCGGCTCAGGGCAGGTGCGGATGTGACGGGATTGGCTCTTGAATCCGCTCTGTGGTGCCGGTATTGCGCAGGAACGACCGATGCCGGCGAGCCCTTCAAGCTCGACGATCCCAATGCCAGCCGCCTGACACCCGCGGCTTTGGCCGCAAAGGACAATCCGGCATCCTTCTTGGGACTGCGGGACATCTTCGGTGATGTGGCTGATGCTCCGCAGTTCAGGTCCCGGTTCGAGACGTCTTTGAACAGCCTGTGGCGCAATGGAGCCCGCGCTACCCTGCAGCGCTATCTGGAAGGCAGCGTCTGAACCTTCAAGCAGGCATGTCGATCTGCACCTTCACAGAGGCCGGCGGCATCGCTTTGGCAAACTCGAAGGCTTCGACGCTGTCCTTGAAGGCGAAGCGGTCGGTGATCAGCGGCTTTACATCGATTTTTCCCGACGCGATCATCGCCACTGCCCGGGGATAGACATGGGCATAGCGGAAGATGCTCTCCACACGAGCCTCCTTGACCTGTGCCTTGCTGACGTCGAAGGCGAATGGTTCAAGGGGGATGCCCACCAGGGCTACTTTTCCGCCAGGACAGATGAGATCGAAGATGTCCGCCATCGCAGGCGGATAGCCTGAGCATTCAAAGACGACGTCTGCTCCCCAGCCGTCACTCTCGCGGGTGACGACGCTCAGGAGACTCTGGCTCCTGACATTAACCGAAATTACGGGTCCAAGGGTCCGTGCCAATACCAGCTTCGGCTCGTGAATGTCGCTGACGATGACCCGCGAGCAGCCGGCAGCCAAAGCTGCCAGGATCGTCACCATTCCAATGGGTCCTGCGCCGATGACGACAGCCAGGTCGCCCGGCTGGACCTGCACCTTAGTGGCAGCGTGCACTCCCACGGCCAAAGGCTCGACCATGGCACCTTCCGCGAAGGAGACATGATCGGGAAGCTTGAACGTGAAATCTGCCGGGTGAACGACCGTTGGCCGTAATACGCCGTGCACCGGCGGGGTTGCCCAGAACCGCACGGCCGGATCGAGATTGTATTTGCCGAGACGTGTTGCGCGGCTCGTCGGATCGGGAATGCCGGGCTCCATGCAGACGCGGTCGCCGGGTTTCAGTTCCGTCACGGCCGAGCCTACCTCGACGACTTGCCCGGCGGCCTCGTGCCCGAGGATCATCGGCTCCTTGACCACGAAGGGGCCGATGGCTCCATGAGTGTAGTAATGGACGTCACTCCCGCATACGCCGACCGTTCGAAGGGCGATCCGGACGTCGCGGGGGCCTAAAGCCTCCTCGACAAAGACGTCGCGCAAGCTGAGTTCGTCCTTGCGCTCCAGCACCAGCGCTTCCATGACTCACTCTCCTCTTCGGGAGCTTATTCTGCCCTATCATGGCGGGAGTGCATAGCACGTCTGATGATGTTCCGTCCTTCCTGTTCCCGATGCAGAGTGCATGAGCGAGGCAGGCACGTCACGGAAGTCTGCTTCCGATCTGCTGCCGAATATGCGAGGGGCGCCTCTTGATGAGGCGTGTACGGGACCGGGGCCTGCGGGACCCCGCAATCAAAAGTCTCCTCGCGACCCGGTGCGGCGAGATTCAGGGTGTCGCTCCCGAGCGTTGCTGAAGATCAGCCGCCTCTGAAGTGCTGCTGGAGCCCTCAAAGATTGCCGATGAGACCAAGCTGAGCGATACGGCATAGGATGTGCCTCTCTTGATGCAGTTATCTCCTGCGGAGACTTGTAAGCCACCCCGGAAGCGGGAGGGGCGATAGACTCACCTAGCGTGGCACGAGGACAGGAAATGCGGTTCCCATCTGCAGCGGCAACCGCGATCGCGCTGTGACAGGTCGCGGGATAGACCGGTTCCGTACCTGCATCATGGCTGCCGGCTGTCTCAATTGCCCTCCTCAGGAGGCATTGGGATACCCGGACAGGCTCACATTGGCGCCGTGCCAAGGCTTTTGAGCCTATGCAAGCGCTGACGCGGTTTCGGGAAGCAGATGCAAGGAACATCAACGGCGACGGTGCGGATCCGGTTTCCAGGGGAGGTTGCTGACTTCAGTGGTCGCAGAATGGTTCGAAAGGTTTCGACGATCTACGCAACTGTTTCTATAGCCTGTCTGCCTCAAACGCTGTCGAAATGCCGATAAGATGAACAGAAGATGAATAACGATGCCATCTATACTCTGGGACACGCGCTCCCATGGCCTATTACTGCTATAGGAAGTTGCCATCATGTCATAGATTGTGAGAGTTGCTCTGAAACTACTTGCTGAATGATGCGTTGTCGGTTGCCGGGTGCGAAGCCCGAAGTTTCATTCAGGAGTAAGATCATGTCGAAGAAGTTCCTTCTCGCGAGCGCTGTTCTGGCTACTCTTGTGCCTGCTGCTGCCTTTGCACAGTCGGGCGGAGCGGCGGCTGGTGCCGCCACGGGTGCGGTCGGCGGCGCTATTGTCGGCGGTCCGGTGGGTGCGGCCGTGGGTGGCGTGACAGGGGCCATCGTGGGTGGCATCGCCGACCAGCAGCAGCCTGAGTTTCGTCAATATGTGACCACCCAGAAGGTGCCGTCCTACACCTATCGGGAAGAGGTGCGCGTGGGCGCGGTTCTGCCCGAGGCTGGCGTGACCTATCACGAGGTGCCTGCCGAGTACAAGGTGAAGGGGTACCGCTACACGGTGGTGAACAACACCCCGGTGCTGGTCGAGCCGAGCAGCCGCAAGATCGTGCAGGTCATCCGCTAACGATCGTTCCTTCCCGTGAGCGGATTGGGCGGCCCATACGGGCCGCCCTTTTCATGAGGGACAGGGACGCAGCCGGTCGCCCCTTGTTTGACGCCCGAATGCGTTTCCCACTTGAGATTGGAATAAAACAATTAGTTCCTCCGTTATGATGCCAGGAGGCCACGCGGAGCAGGAATGCCGGCAGCCATAGGAAACGAATTGGTGGCGCTTCTGCCCCGGCTCAGGCGTTTTGCGCTTGTGCTTTGCCGTTCGCAACCCCTTGCGGATGATCTCGTTCAGGGGGCTTGTGAGCGTGCGCTTGCCAATGCGGACAGCTGGACGCCAGGCACCAAGTTCGATGCATGGATGTTCCGCATTCTCCGGAATCACTGGATCGATCACCTCAGACGGACGAGAGTCGAAGGCATGACGGAAGATGTATCCATGCAGACGCAACTCATTGGGGACCCGGGCGAGGGGCCGATCCTCAACAGACTTGTTCTGTCCGAGGTCCAACGGGCGATCGATCGTTTGCCTCAAGAGCAGCGGGAGGTACTTGTCCTTGTGTGTGCCGAAGATCTCAGCTACCGGGAGGCCGCCGAGGTTTTGGGCGTTCCGATGGGCACCGTCATGAGCCGGCTCGCAAGGGCACGCAAGCGATTGATGGAGATCACGGCGGCCGCCTAGGTGCCGATGACGAAGAGCGGAGCGATGAAGATGTCTCAGCTACATCTTAGCGATGAGATTCTGATGGCCTTTGCCGACGGTGAGCTCGAAGAGCCCACAGCTGCTGCCGTTGCCAAGGCGATGGCTGAGGATCCCGTCGTAGCCAAACGGATCGTGGAGTTTCAGCAGAGCCGCCGCTTGACCCGTTCTGTCTTATCCGCCGCACTGACGCCCAACGTGCCACCGGAGTTGCGGGCTGCCGTGTCGGCTCAGATCAAGGCTCATGAGACGGCAGGCAGGACGAAGTCAGGACGGGACTTCAAGCTGCCGTGGGCCGAATGGATAAGGCAAGGAAGTCCATCCTTGCACATGGCCCTGGCCGCATCCATCGCCGCTGTTGCGCTTGCTTTAGGCTACTTCGCAGGGTGGCATAGCAGATCGGAGACAAGTGGACTGATTGCCCGCGTGGGGAGCCCGGTTGTCCAGCGTGAGCTGAACACGATCGCGTCGGGAAAGGACGTGAAGCTGCCGTTCGGCCAGCTGCGGGTGATCTCGACTTATCGCCTTGCAAACGGGTTCCTGTGTCGTGAATTCCGGCTGCATTCTGCAGGCGAGACAGCGGAAGCCGTTGCTTGCCGCAATGGTGAGTGGAAGACGACCTTCGCTTTGGCAGGTCTCGGCAACCAGGCCGAGTACACTCCAAGCAGTGGAGGCGATCCGACGGCGGCGTACTTGCAGAATGTCGGTGCTGGCCAACCCCTCGTCGAAGACGCCGAAGCCAGGGCGCTCGCCGAGGCTGCTCATTAGGCATTATACCTCTTAGCTCTACGGCTTGTGCCTGCCGCAATTCTTGAGAGTTTTTCCAGACAACTTGGAATAAATCGACGGGATGCTCCGTTCTCTGTCCATTGTGGTGATAGAGGATGAGCATGAGAGCCGCTTATCATCTGGCTTTTGCCGTGTTCTCCGTCGGCACCGTCGCGACACCCACCACGGCGCCGAACGCAACGGATCCGGTCGCAACGACATCGGCAATTCAATCGCATGCTATTCCCGATGTCGTCCGCAATATTGCTGCGGACCTTTCCGCTAGGCTGAACGCGAAGCAGGAGAGAGCCGAGGAGGGCCATATAGACCAGAAGATATCTATAGGCGAAAGCCTGTCCGAGTTGATAGAGTTACATCCTATCCCAAAGCACGAGACATACCGTTACGCCGAGGTGAACGGTCATCGCCTCGTCGTCGACGCGACATCTCGCAAAATCGTCTATGTCATTCACTGAAAGCCAAACCTCTCCGGAGTGACAAAAACGAAGCTGTTCGAAGAAAGGCGGCCGAAACATGTCATTGTATTGTGCTAACCAGACACGTTCGGAACTTGACAATAAAAGCAGTCAACCGACTCTCGTCTTTCCCGTCTGCACCAATCCAGTGCTTCGACTTGGCCTGGAAAGCATTCTGTTCGATGCAGGTTTTGTCGTATGGCACGATATTGTGGATGGATTTTCGAGCCTGCCTACTATCGAAGACGAATTGCCTGCGCTCTTCATTATCGATAAAGGCAGCTTCGCCAGCGGATCCATTGACTTGGTGCGGCGTTTGAAAGCTCACGCTCCTGCTGCGCGGATCGTTCTGTTGGCGGATGCCTTCGATTCAAGCTTTGTGTCCACAGCTTGGGACGCGGGAGCGCATGGGTTCTGTCTCTCGACGCACGCACGCGATGTACTTGTGAAATCTCTTGAGCTGGTGATGTTGGGAGAGGGCATTCTTCCTGCAACGATCGTTCTTCCGATTGCAGGGGCGCGTACGTGCCATGCTCACCCTCACGAGGGTAGGCTGGAGGGGAACGTGGCTGCTCTTCCAAATCGAAGGTTATCCAACAGGGAAGCAGAAATCCTGACCTGTTTGAGGGATGGTGCGCCGAACAAGGTTATTGCGCGCAAGCTAAATCTATCTGAGGCAACGGTGAAGGTCCATGTCAAAACCATCTTGAAGAAGATTGGCGCCTGCAACCGCACTCAAGCCGCGATCTGGGCTGCGAGGTATGCAGCGGCAGACGCAACGGCACTGCAATCCAGCTAGTCCGGCGGCTGCCACCCTTGCTGCCGTGTTGAAGGAGCGCCTTTCCAAATCTTAGCTTCTCACATAGCCGGGGTACTTCGCTCTGAGCCTATCGAGATTGGCTAGGGTGCCGGAGAGATGATGACGCAAGTGCTTTTGGGCCTCCTCGGGCTGCCCATCCGCAATCGCCTGAACGATCAGCCTGTGCTGTCGCAGAATTTCCTGAGCCTTGCCTGGTGTTGGGAGATGAAGTCGACGCAGGCGATCAATATGTCCGCTGCGGCTGCGCACGAGAGCCCACATCTCATTCATCTTGGCGACTTCGTAGAGGTGCTGATGGAACGCTTGATCGGCAATGGAAAAAGCTTCGAAGTCTGCCGCCTCCAACAGAGTCTGCTGCTGTACGAGAAAGCCCTGAAGTCTTGCGAGCAGTCGAGGCCCCGGAGCAAGTGCTAGGGTCCGAACGATTTCAAGCTCCAATGAGCGCCGTAGAAAGTGGGCTTGGTGCGCGACTGTGAGGTCGATCGGGCTCACTACGGTCGCGTGTTGTGGAAAGATATCGACCAAGCCTTCTTCCTGGAGACGCAAAAGAGCATCCCGAATGGGGGTGGAACTGAGCCCGAACTCCTGCTGAAGCGTCAAACGGTTCAAAACAGTGCCGGGTGTCAAGCTGAGGGAAATGATCATTTCCCTCAGCCGTTCGAACACCTGAGGCGCCGCCTGGCGGCTCCGCTCAAGGCGATCTGCAGCGAAGGTTGATAGTTTTAATCTTTCGGTCTTGTGAGATGAAGTCATTCGGCGGGACCTAAATTTCCTTCAAATCCTTCTACACTAAACTTGTACCCCACGCACTAATGCATTAGCGTGCGTTTGGCAGCTCGGGGATCTGCTTGGGTATTCCAAGCTCTCTTCGCGAGGGGCATATCGTGGGAAAGCACACGGAGGACGCACCTTCAGATGTTCATCTTGCGCATCAAGCCGGCTCACGAGGACTGCGGCCATGAATTTCTAAAGCAGGCCCGGAACGTTCGCTGGCGAGCCGGCGATCTAATGGCATACGAAGAGGATCAGGGTCATGCTGAAACCGGAAACCCGAGAGAAGCTCAAGGCAGTCAGTACGGCGACGCTGTGCACGGCTCTCTACAAGCGCGGGCTGCGCAACCAATTCATCCAGGATGTTCGCCCGCTCAATCCAACTCTCGAGAACATGGTAGGAGAGGCCTTCACTCTTCGCTATATTCCGGCGCGTGAGGATCTGAACCCAATCAGCGTCTTTCAGGATCGCGCCCACCCCCAGCGAAAGGCCGTCGAGGAGTGTCCTCCGGGCGCCGTTATGGTCATCGACAGCCGCAAGGATGCCCGCGCTGCTTCGGCCGGCGGCATTCTCGTCTCTCGTCTGATGAAGCGAGGCGTCGCCGGTGTAGTGACCGACGGTGGCTTCCGGGACTCGCCGGAAATTGCGCGGCTCGACATTCCCGCCTACCACAATCGCCCGTCGGCACCGACCAACCTCACCCATCATCAGGCGCTCGACATCAATGTTCCCATAGGATGCGGCGATGTACCGGTATGGCCTGGTGACATTGTCGTCGGAGACGGCGAGGGTGTCGTCGTTATTCCGGCTCACCTGGCGGATGAGATAGCCATAGAGGCCATTGAAATGACCGCGTTTGAAGATTTCGTACAGGAGGAGGTGCTGAAGGGCCGCTCCATCCTGGGCCTCTATCCGCCGACGGATGAGAAAACTAATATCGATTTTGCGGCTTGGCGCAAGGCGATGGGTCGCTAGGCGAAAGAGGATGGCATGGTGCTTGCTTCGTCAGATGTGTTTTAACCGCAGTCAGGCCTGCAAATTACAAAATGCATTACAGGATTTGGCAGCTTGTCAGGAGGCTGAATGAAGCCGAACAAGATCAAGGCACTCTGGGCGGATGGTAAGCCGGTTCTGAATGGCTGGCTGTCGATTGCAAACGCGTTCACGGCCGAAATCATGGCGGAGCAGGGCTATGATTCGATCACCATTGATCTGCAGCATGGGGTTGTCGATTATCAGGCCGCAGTCGGCATGCTGCAGGCCATGCGATCGAGTGAAGTCACTCCCCTTGTTCGTGTTCCCTGGCTCGACCCGGCGGCCATCATGAAAGCGCTGGATGCCGGAGCCTATGGTGTAATCTGTCCTATGATCAACAATCGTGCTCAGGCGCAGGAACTCGTCTCCTACATTCGCTATCCACCAGATGGAACCCGCAGTCTCGGGCCGACTCGGGCAAACTTCTCCGCTGGATCGAATTATGCGTTCGAAGCCGACGAAAACATCCTGTGCTTTGCAATGATCGAGACCGCAGAAGCATTCCAAAACGTCGAGGAGATTGTCTCAACACCAGGATTGGACGGGGTCTATATTGGCCCAGCCGATTTAACACTCGGCTTGACGGGTAAGCGCTACACCGTTGGTTTCGACCGCGAAGAATCGGAAATGGTCGACGCGATTCAGACCATATTGGCCAAGGCGCACCAGGTCGATATCCGTGCCGCCCTTCACTGCGGGACACCAAGCTATGCGGCGAAGGCGCTCGGCTGGGGCTTCGATCTCGTGACGCTGCCAAACGACGTCCGGCTTCTCGCCAGCGCGGCGAGTGCGAGTGTCACCGAAGCCCGTAAACTTATGCGCGCCTAAGATATGTCACAGTCGTTTCTCTGCTGTGGAGCAGCGATGGTACAAGCCAAGATCAATCTCGATCTCAGCTGCCAACCTCTGCACGTCGGGAAGAAGCGCATGTATCATCTATCCCTGTCGGAAGCCGTATGCGGCCTGTAGAGCCCGTCCCTCCAATAGAGGCAGGCTGGAGCTCAGCGATTCCTTCAGTCCTTGAAGACGCTGATGAGGACAGGCGATGTGGCCCAATCAGGAGGCTAGCATGTTCTGTGGAAGGTGATTGGATGCCAGAAGGGCAGCTTCCACGCGATTTCGGACACGCAACTTCTGAAGAATGTTTGTCAAATGGTGCTTGATGGTCTTCTCGCTTAGTTCAAGTTTGTTGCCGATCTCCTTGTTGCTGCGCCCCTGAACGAGAATCGACAGGATCTGCTGTTCGCGCGGAGTAAGGTGCGGCAGCTGGCTTGATCCTCTTGCTTCGCTCATGGCACCGGGACCGGCTCTCATGAGAAGCTTTGCCGCGAGGCTCGGTGAGATGAAGCTTTGGCCCTGACAAAGCACCCGCACAGTCTGCACGAGTTCGATACCGCTCGAGCCTTTCAGCAGATAGCCACGTACTCCCCGCTTTAAGGCTTTATAGACGTGCTCCTCCTCCGCTTTGTCGGCGAGAACGAGAATGCTGATCGATGGATGCTGCTGGAGGATCGACTCCACCGCCTCCATGGTGCCATCCATCGTACTGCAGTCGAGTACAATGACGTCTGGACGGCTCCTGCGAGCGGTATCTATTGCATCCCAAACCGATACGCCATGGCCGACAACCTCGATATCTGGTTGAGAGCTTAGGGCACGAATAACGCCGTCCCGAAAAAGAGGATGCTTGTCGACCACACTGACGCGAATTCTTCCTGTCATTGGAGCCCCCCAGATCCAATATCACCTGCCGCTTACAGTCGCGGTAACTATTCTTGTTGCTCAATAACCGGATTATGGAGCTTCATCATAGCCTTAGAATACTGAGCTTGGATTATAATCGGCAAGATCTATGAAGTGAGAGAATAGTATCTTGCCAACTTATTGGGTGTTATCTCCGAGGGGGTAGAGGGCATTCTTGCTCATCAATTAAGCGCAAACACGTGCAGAGCTTGATGAGAGCTCACCCATCAAAAGTGAGGAGAAGAGGCAGTTCCCACTGTGCCGAGTGTTCAGGGATGAACTTGTTGTATCAGAATGTCCTAGAAGTCGAAATGGCATAGAAATATCTGAGCGGCCAATGGCTCACGTTACGGCTGATTTCTTTCCAGATATGCGATCGGCTGCGATCATCGCCGCTTCCACACGATTGCGGGCCTGTAGTTTCTCCATCACAGATGTCACGTAACCTTTAACGGTCTTCTCGGTCAGCCCAAGCTCATCGCCGATGCGCCGGTTGCTGAGCCCTTGGAAAATAAGCATCAAGATCTGCTCTTCTCTATCGGAGAGTTCAGGAAACTGCTTCGTTGCCGCTGCGCTGCCGCTTTCGTCATGCCCTCTCGACATGATAATCCGTGCAGCAAAGCTCGGTGAGACATAACTTCGCCCCTTGCTGACGACGCGTACAGCATTCACGAGTTCCGCACTGCTCGTCCCCTTGAGGAGGTAGCCCTTGGCTCCTCCCCGCAAGGCATTGCGCACTTCATCTTCATCATCGATGACTGTCAGCATGAGTGTCCTCGTCGAGGGGCAGCGTTGTGCAATCTTTGCGGCCGCACCAGTTCCTCCTCCTGGCATGTTCATGTCCAGGAGGATAACGTCGGGACTGTGCTCATGAGCGAGTTGAAAAGCGTCGAGAGCTGTCTCTCCTTGCCCAACGATCTCAATGTCAGGTTCCGATTCTAACGCAAAGACTACCCCATCTCTATAGAGCGGGTGATCGTCGACCACTGCGACGCGGATCTTATGCGGCATCTGCTTCTCCCTTACATGCTAATGGTAAAGATGCCTTGATGCGTGTTCCAGCGCCGAGCGTACTCTTGATGCTGAGTGCCCCTCCGATGCTTTCGATACGATCCCGTAAGCTTAATAACCCTAAGCGTTGTTCACCCGCCGTCTCATTGAAATTGTCGATTCCTGAACCTTCATCGGCGACCTCGACCGTTACTGTCGCTCCGTCCCAGTTCACTTCAACCTGCAGCTCCCTGACGCCTGCATGTTTGTAAGCGTTGTTCAGGCTCTCCTGGATATACCGACACAAGGAAACTTTAATATATTGCGGCGCTTGGGCCGGAAGATCAGAAATCCTGCTTGTGATTTCCATTCCAGTTCTGCGTTCATGCTGGCGTATCATGTGCACTAGCGCTCCTCTGAGTGTCAGGGTTTGGATCTCTGGCAGGAGGAGGCCCTTGCAAATGCTGCGAGTATCATTGAGCGCATCCGACAGAGCTTTTTGGATCTTATGCAGATTGTCGCGGTCTTCGCTGCTGACCTGAACTTTGTCCAATCGCAGAAGGGCGAGACTGATCAGTTGAGCAACACCGTCATGCAGGTCGTACCCCATGCGCCGCATGAGTCGCTCGTTGTCTTCGGTAACATTCTGTGCAGCTCTCTCGATGCGCCCTTGCAGAATGCGATTCTGACGTAACAGGTCTGAAAGTTGGGAAACTCGCTCCCTCAATGCTGCCCGTTGTCGATCGATCGTCTTGCTCCCATTGGCCACGATGACGAAGAGGCATCCCATCATGTTCAAGGTGATCAAAGCCGTCGAGAGCCATGTCTTCCATCCCGCGGCGACGAGCTCACTATCTAGTACGTCTGCTCGCTCATGAAATTCAACAACCGCGATAATATTTCCGCTCTCGAAGTTTCGAACAGGGGCGAAGACCTTGAGAAGGGGGAGATCGGCGGCGTGCTCAGCGATCTTATCGTCGCCAACACCATCATCGAATTCAGCTGCAATCACTCCCGTCCAAGCCCTTCGGGAGGGAGAGGGAAGTGTGAACCTTTTGCCTACGAGGGTCGGCTCGCTGCTGTGAACAATCAGTCCGGCCTGATTCCAGATTCGGAATGACGTGATGCTTGCTTTGAGATCCTGCCTTTCCATCGCTTGGTTCAAGCGTTGGATATTCTCATGTGAAAGACTGCCATCTGCCGTGAGATCTTGAAGATTGGGGGCAATGAAGGTGTTGATGTATAATGCCGTGGAGGCTGCTTTGACTTCGGCTGCACTTTTTTCGATCTGCCATGTAACAAGAGTACTCATGGCGAGCATGCCGATCAGCATGACGGCAAATGCCACCAGAAGAAATTGCCCGGCAAGGCTTCTCCGCTCTGGTGGCATTGCTTCTGACGATGCACGAAACCTTACATCAGCATACACAGCGACGATCCCCTGCCCCCTGACCGTAGCCTTCTTGTATGAGGTCGGGATCTAGAGACCTTCTAAGGTAGGGCTAAGTCTCTCAATGGGTAAATCCTATACCGAAGAGGTAGTCCCATGATCTATCTAGATGCTGACTGTCGAAGACCATTTGTACTGAGCGGAACCAAAGGGATGCCAGCGGCTTCTCTTGCTCTTCGTACCTCATCAAACCCATCGCCGACAATATGGCAAAAGCCTTCCCGGAAGAATAGCTGCTGCGCGAACCGGAGCCGATCCTCCGGTTCGCCCGCCGCATCAGATCGTTGCCATGTAGCTCTTAAATAGGTTGGCAGAACGAGAGGGGCTGCTCTCATCTCTGCTTAAGCAATATCCGGCGAATGGGATGTTCCTTGCCAAAATTCCAGCTGCAGGGCTCCTCAGATATTAGGTGCCGTCAGCCTTCTGATGTTGCTCGAGATAGATCCTCAAGGATTTACCAACATCTTCAATATGCGTTTTCAAAAGGGAACATGCGTCTGTGATCTGTCCGCTCTTGCAGAGGTGCAGAAGCTCGGCATGCTCGGTCTCAGCGCGCTTCATGCCGTCTGTAAGAGAGAGTTGAAGCCGCGTATGCCGGTCACATTCCTGAAGGAGGTTGGCCACGATCGCCAATGTGCGCGGCTGCTTGGCGTGACCGTACAGGAGCATATGAAATTCTGTGTTCAGCTCACCCCAGCGCCTGACATGGTTCGCCCGGAGTTCCGCGCTATACTCCTGAAGGATCTGACTGAGCTTATTGTAGTCGTTTGGTGTCAAATGACCTACGGAGGCTCGCAGGAGACGCGGCTCGAGCAATGCTCTGAGTTCAAACAGCTCCTGAACCTCGTCCGTCGAGAGTTCCGAGACGATGGCTCCCCGGTGGGGGTGAATTTTGACGAGGCCCTCTGCTTCGAGCTGCATCAAAGCCTCTCGAATGGGGATGCGGCTGACCCCGAACTCGCTCGCCAAGGCGTCCTGCCGCAGGGGAAATCCAGCCTTGAAGTCACTATCCAAAATCCGGTGCCTTAGGCTCTCTGCCACGGCAGCAGCTATCGTCCGATGCTGGAGAGACTTCTGCGTCGGTCTGGAGATCAATTTGGTTTCTGGGGCCATGAGCGGGGAAATCACTGAGCTTGGAACAGCCGCTTCTATAGCAGCATCCTGGGACTTTGGCTTGACAAGGTAGATTTTATACAATCTACAATGAGAATGATCAATATCCAGGATGAGAGAAGGCGGAATGGCTAGGATCGGATGGCAAGGGGTCTTTCCCGCGGTTACCACCCAGTTCAAGTCGAATTACGACTTGGATATCAACGCTACGGCGGAAGTGATGAATGGATTGATCCGGGACGGTGTATCCGGGCTGATCGTATGCGGGACGGTGGGGGAGAACACGTCTCTGAGCCGCTCGGAAAAGGTTGCCATCATGGAAGCCGCCAAAGATGTCTCCCGTGGCCGGGTGCCAGTCATCGCGGGCATTGCCGAGTTCACGACGGCTTTTGCATCTGACGTCGCCAAGGAGGCAGAGCGTGTGGGGCTTGACGGCGTCATGGTCATGCCGGCTCTGGTCTATTCCTCGAAACCCCATGAGACTGCTGCGCATTTTCGCGGTGTTGCCAAAGCCACCGACCTGCCGGTGATGGTCTACAATAATCCTCCCATCTACAAGAATGACGTGACGCCTGACATCTTGGCTTCCCTTGCCGATTGCGAGACGATCGTCTGCTTTAAGGACTCGTCAGGCGATACTCGACGTTTCACCGATACGAAGAACATGGTCGGAGATCGCTTCGTTCTGTTCGCGGGTCTTGACGATGTCGTTGTCGAAAGCGTGATGCTGGGCGCTGCCGGCTGGGTCTCCGGCATGTCGAATGCCTTCCCGCAGGAAGGCGAAACCCTATTCCGTCTGGCGAAGGCAGGGCGTCTTGAGGAGGCGAGGGAGCTCTATGAATGGTTCATGCCTCTGCTGCACCTCGATGCTCGTCCCGATCTCGTGCAATGCATCAAGCTGTGTGAGGCGATCATGGGCCGGGGCTCGGAGCTGACGCGCCCGCCACGCCTCCCTCTCAATGCTCAGGAGCGCGCCGAGGTGGAAGCGACGATGGACAAGGCCCTGAGACACCGCCCGGCACTTCCCGATGTCGGCCTGAAATCGGCCGCCTGATAGGCTCGCAGCGAAGGATCTCGATGTCCTTCGCTGTTTCTATGGTACATGGCAACCTCTCTGATCAACGGGTGAAGCGATGGCGCGTCACACCTTCTTCTGTATCGACGGTCACACCTGCGGGAATCCCGTTCGTGTGGTCTCCGGCGGCAGCGTTCCTCAACTGAAGGGGGCGACGATGTTCGAACGCCGCCAGCACTTCCTGGCGGAATTCGACTGGATCCGAACTGGCTTGATGTTCGAGCCCCGTGGGCACGACATGATGTCCGGTTCGATCCTCTATCCACCGACGCGGCCCGATTGCGATGTCGGAATCCTGTTCATCGAAACTTCCGGCTGCCTTCCCATGTGTGGGCATGGGACCATCGGTACAGTCACCATTGCGCTCGAGAATGGACTGATTCATCCCAAGACCCCGGGCCTCCTTCGTCTCGATACGCCGGCCGGTGTCGTCGAAGCCCGCTATGAACAGAACGGCCCCTTCATCGAGAGGGTTCGTATAACGAACATTCCGTCCTTCCTGTATGGGACAGGATATGAAGTGGAGGTGGAAGGGCTCGGACATCTGATCGTGGACGTCGCCTATGGCGGCAACTTCTATGCCATCATCGAACCGCAGCCGCTCTACTCCGACTTGGCTGACATCAATCCTTCGGATGTTCTGCGCTGGAGCCCGAAGCTACGAGAGGCCTTCAACGCGCGTTACCGGATTGCTCATCCCGAGAACCCGGACATCAATCGCCTGACCCATGTTCTATGGACGGGGCGTGCGCAGACCAAGGACGGCACAGCGCGCAATGCCGTGTTCTATGGCGACAAGGCTATCGACCGTTCACCTTGCGGTACAGGAACCTCAGCGCGCATGGCTCAACTTGCGGCACGCGGCGAGTTGAAAGAGGGTGATGAATTCGTCCATGAGAGCGTGATAGGTTCGACCTTCGTTGGGCGCATCGAGGGACGGGCGAACGTGGGAGATCGCGATGCCATCATTCCCTCAATCGAGGGATGGGCGCGAGTCACAGGATTCAATACGATCATCATCGACGACCGCGATCCCTTCTCGCAAGGCTTCCAGGTCGTCGATCGGGTTACAGGGACATAGTGCTGAGAATATCAGCCAACTCGATGTCCTGAACAGGATGGATGATGCGGATCGCTATCGTCGGTGCCGGAATCGTTGGCCTCGCAGCCGCCCATGCCCTTCTCGACAGAGGGCATCAGGTTACGCTCATCGATCCAGGCGGTCAGACGGCGCGGCCGACTGATGGTAATGCCGGATGGATCGCCCATACCGACATCATGCCGTTGGCATCTCCTAAAGTGTGGAGAAATCTTCCAAACTGGCTGATTGACCCCTTAGGTCCTCTCACGATCAGGCCAACCTATCTCCCCTCTCTGATGCCTTGGCTGTTTCGTTTCGTGCTGGCATCGTCCCCGATGCGGATCAAATCGAGCATGGCCGCCATCCGCGCGATCAACGTGGAGGCACTGCCATCTTGGAAGACGCTGTTGGCCTCGCTGAACTTGAGCGCTCATCTACGGGAGAACGGCATTCTCTCGGTGTGGAGCCGTCAGGAGGCTTTCCTGAGGGCGAAAGACATTCTTGATTGCCAAAGAGATCTCGGAATCGGGATCGATATTCTAGACCGAAGTGAGCTTCGACAAATGGAGCCGGCGCTTCATAACGTCGAAGCTGGTGTGTTCTATCCAGAAGCATGCCACATCTCAGATCCTGCGCATCTAGCAGCCGATCTTATGAGACTTGCTCGTGAACGGGGTGCCCGACATGTGACTGCCCGTGCCCTCATGGTGGAGCCGAAGGGCAGCGACATTGATGTCCGCACGGGCAACCCTGAGAACACCGTCACTGCTGACAGGGTCGTTATCGCGGCGGGGATATGGTCACGGCCTCTGACAACGATGCTGGGAGACAAGATCCCTCTCGACACCGAGCGCGGCTATAACGCGACTTATCCCAAGGGTTCATTTGGTCTCAATCGGCCCACCATGTTTGAAGGCGAGGGGTTCGTCACCACTCCTCTCGATACCGGCGACAGGGTCGGCGGGGCAGTTGAGTTCGCCGGACTGGCCGCCCAACCCAACCATGACCGCACAGCCGCAATGGTTGCTCGCTTGAAACGCTTCCTTCCAAACTTCGATGCCAGCCAGGATGCAAGGCGGTGGATGGGCTTTCGCCCCTCCATTCCGGATTCTCTGCCAGTCATCGGCGCGTCCAAACGGGACAGCCGGGTTGTTTACGCATTCGGCCATGGCCATCATGGCCTGACCCAAGCGGCGATCACATCATTGCTGGTCGCAGACTTGATCGACGGAAGGACCGGCAGGATCGAGATGAACCCGTATTCCGCACAACGATTTTGAAGACCAGGTCTCCTCTCCCGATTCTCATCAAGCGGTAGGTTGGGGGGGCGTAGGCGTCACTGGAATTTCCTGGGGAGAGGTGGGCGGCACTCCGACCGGTTCGCTTGGCGGCGGGATGTCGCCTGGCGTAGTTGGAGGAACGCCGATGGGCTCGGGCTGTGGGGCCTCAGGAGGCATGGGCGGGCTCACAGGCGCCGGGTTCGGGTCCGCCGGCGTCGGCTCCGGATATGGCTGGTTCGGCAGAGGAATAGGCATTCAGGCGGTGCTCCATTGGCGCGGTGTGCATAACGATCTGTAAAGGGCAATCGCTAGCCGAGGGCTAGGTTCCGGTCATGGTAGTAGCCGTCGCTCAGAACCTACCCCAGCGTGCCGGGGTGAAACACTGTCCGGCAGTCTTATGCCTTAGCGAAATCTGCAACTCGCAACACGAGCTTCTCGGGCTGCGAGGCCATTGTAAAGGAAAGCGGTCTAGGACCGGCCTTTGCAACGGTGAAAGCTGCAATTTCTGCCAATGACCAGTTCCACCTCAAGGTTGATGTAACAAGGTATTCTATTCCTGGCCGCGCTCACGGCGCCGCCGCTCCACTTCCTGTTTGATGAGAACATCGAGAATCTCGCTCGGCACCGCCTTCGACGGTCGGCTGTTGATGGCGCGCAGGCGTTCGGGATCGAACTTTGGCTCACGGGTAACGGTGAGCAGCCCGTTGGTTTCCTGCCCAGTATCGGTCAGCTGTGTGTAGCAGAAGCCGGCCAGTGCGGTGGATGCGAGCAGAGCATCGACGAGTTCCTCATAACGGTCGAGCAGTTCGTCGGGGCTGGCGAACTGGCCGTAGCCGAACCAGTCATCATCGGCTTGTGGCACGAAGCCAAGCCCACCGAACTCGCTGATCACAATCGGTTCGTCCTTGAGATCAAGATCCTCACTCAAAAGAGGGTAGTGATGCGGACGCACTTCGCGGAAAGTGCGCGCGATGGTCTGCCGATCCGCATACCGCTCCCGCAGCGTGTCGCCCATCGACGCATAATCGTGCACGCCGAAGACGTCGCCGACCGCATGCTGCCAGCCGTCATTGCCGATGACTGGGCGCGTTGGGTCGAGAGCGCGGGTAAGGTGATAGAGAGCTCGCACGAAATCGCGCTGCTGCCTTGAGCGGTCCAGGTCCGGCACACCCCAGCTCTCGTTCAAGGGCACCCATGTGATGATCGAAGGGTGACTGTAGTCGCGGCGTACAGCTTCCAGCCACTCGCGCGTGAGCATTTCGGCGGCACGGTCCGAGTATACATAGGCATTAGCGGCTTCGCTCCAAACGAGCATGCCGAGGCGGTCGCACCAGTACAGGAAGCGCGGATCCTCCACTTTCTGATGGATACGGACTCCGTTGAAGCCGAGCGACTGGGCCAGCTCCACCTCCCGCTTGAGAGCATCCGCATCAGGAGCGGTCAGGAGCGAATCGGGCCAGTAATTCTGCGCCAGGACGAGCCGCAGAAAAGTCGGGATGCCATTGATGATAAAGCGTCCATCGCGGGCTTCGATGCGGCGCAGGCCGAAGTAGCTCTCGACACGATCGATGATGGCGCCGTTCTCGTCGATCAGCTCGATCGTGGCCGCAATGAGGTTGGGGTGTTCCGGGGCCCAGAGCAGCGTACGGCGCCGGCGGATGGCAGCATCGTTGATGTCCAGGAGGATGTCGCGTCTCAGCTCGCGCCCCGAGAGGAGGTAGCTGTCATCGACCAGAACGCGTGTGGGCCTGTCGCCGATGAGCCGCACGCGGACACGGTAGCCGGTGACGGGCTTCCGGTCGAGCCGGAGCGTGAGCCCGACCCCGAAACGGTCGACGTCAGGCGTCCAGCGCAGTTCGGCAATCGCGACCTTTGGGATCGGCTCCAGCCAGACGGGCTGCCAGATACCTGTGGTGCGGTGATACCAAATATAGCCGGGTGCTTCCTCCCAGTATTGCTTGCCACGCGGCTGCTGCAGATCTCGAGGCTCGTCCTCTGCGCGAACAACGATCACCTGGGCTTCGCCGGAAATGAGCAGGGGAGTGATGTCGGCCGAAAATGGAGTCTGCCCACCCGTGTGTTCGACAGCCATGCGGCCGTTGACCCAAACCGTCGCCTTGTAATCGACGGCGCCGAAATGAATGAGGAGCCGGCCTCGACGATCCGCCTCGCCCACCTGGACCTCACGCCGGTACCAGACGACCGGATGAAAGCCGGTCTCGTGCACACCGGACGATTTGCTCTCAGGGGCAAAGGGTACCAGGATCTCGCGATTGAACGGCTCTTCCTGTTCGAACCAGCGTTCGGCAAGACCCTCATCAGCTTCGTCGAAGGCAAAACCCCAGCGGCCGCACAGGTCTATCCAGCGCTCCCGGCGCAACTGCGGTCGAGGATGAAGTTCGGCCGCAGTGATCGTCTCAGTCATGTCTCATCCGCTCAATGGTCATGGGGCAATCTGGTGCTCACCTTCAGGCGGTGACAGTCGGTCGGTGAGGTGACGAGGTTCAGACACTCCAACAAGGCGACGCCTAAGATTGACCGCGTCGGGAGGACAACAATCCCCTGCAAGGGCGATCCTAGCTCGGGACTGCTACCTGGGTCCTCCTGCTTAGGGCGCATCCTGTTGGAGCAAGCTTGCCGATGTCGGCCGAAGGGACTCTCCTTGCACGGCATTGCGTGGCCTCCGTTCACCCTCACGCTCCCGACCAACGCACCAGCGCAAGAGATGTTCTCCCAGGGCGAACTCGGCGCAACTTTCTAGCGTGGGAGCTGCTTCCCGTAGCGCGGCTAAGTCACGAGCTACTACTGTAGAAGATGCCCGTGCGCCTGATGCCGCTTCTGATACTGCTTGGTTTAGGCATGATCCAAGCACAGTGCTCGGAAGGCCCTGACGCTTACATCGTTGGCCATGGCTGATGTTATTCCCGCCTCTCTCAGGGCTAGGCTGTAGCGCTGGCACAGGGCAGGAGGACCTATCAAAGTGACTTGGCGATGGGGCAATCCGAATTCGTCGATCACTTCGTTGATCTCTGCACCGATCATCAAGCCCGAAAGGTAGTCACTGATGTTCTCAGGCGGGAGTTCATCGAGCAGGGCGAGGCTGCGCGCCGAGAAGATGCGGCGGAGGATGTGGCCTCCGATGCTACGATCCCGGGCAAGCCTAGCGCCCCGCAGGAAAGCCTCCGGACTGTCGGCCGATTGCTCAGGAATCAGCTTACTGACGAGGGAGTTCGACTGGAGCAATGCAGTAATTTCACCCGACATATACGTGGTGAAGTGTTCGATTCGGCCATGGTTGACGAAAGCCCATTTGGTGTGGGCTCCGGGAAGAGCGACAAGGCCACTGCTTGATCCCATGGCTCCAAAGATCTTGAGCTCTTCCCCTCGCATCATGTCGGGGAGGGGTGTGCGCACCGAAACGCCTGGAAGAAAGAAGAGGGGTGGCAGGCCTTCGATGTGTTTGACGAATGCCCCTGCCATGATGTCGGGGAGAGAGGCGGGTGCCGGTACATAGGGTGTCTCGATCCATCCATTGCGGCTGGTGATCATGCCGGACAAGTAAATGCGGTGTGCCTCTGCCGCCCAATCCCCGACGATCTCACGCAATGTGGTTTCGAAGGCACGATTGGCAATGTGGTTGATACCTCTCGCCTCCTGCCGCTGGTTCAGAAGCATTCCGCCTTCAGCCAGGAGGAAGGCGTGGAAGGTGGCCGAGGTCCATTCTATGGCAAGGAACACGTGAGGCTCCTTCAATAAGCCGGCTTGACCGGGAACCAGTCCTGGCGCTCGGCGTCGAGGTAGGCACCGACGATGCCATCGACCGCATAGCGCTGCAGGGCATCCTCATCCACCTCGACGCCGAGGCCCGGTCCGTCCGGAACTTGGAACCGCCCGGCCAGAATGGTAGGGGGCGCCGGAGAGACGTCGCCGCCGAGATAGGCCCGCTCCGTATCGATGGCGAGGCTCATGTTGGGGATCGAGGCCGCGAGGTGGATATAGGCGGCCTGGGACAGGGCCAGTTCGGCGCCTGAATGCAGCGTCACTGGGATCCCGACGGCTTCGCAGATGGCGGCTGCCTTGATCGTCTGCCACAACCCGCCTTCCTCGTGCGGGTCGAGCAGCACCACATCCGCCGCGTTAGCCCGCACGATGTTGCCGATGTCGGACAGGGTATAGGCACTCTCGTCGAGGGCGATCGGGATTGGCGTGGACTGGCGCAGGAGCGCGTGACCCGCCAGATCGTCGAGTTCCAGCGGCTGTTCCACATAGGCTGGATCAAATGAGCGCAGCTTCTCCAGTTGCCGTTTTGCGGTTCCAGGCGTCCAGGCGCCGTTCACGTCGAGCCGCAGGGCCCGCGCTCCGATGGCCTCGCGGGAAGCTTCCGCCAATCGAATATCGCTCGGCTCGTCGAAGCCAATCTTGACCTTAAAGGTTTCATAGCCGGCGTCGAGGAAACGACCGATCCGCTCCTTCAGCTGCTTGGTGTCCTTGGTGAAGAGATAGGCGGCGGCTTCCACATCCTTGCGCCAGCGCCCGCCCCAGAGGCACGACAGAGGGAGCTGGGCCTGCTTCCCCAATGCGTCCCACATAGCCATCTCAAGCGCCGCGATCGCCATCACGGCCGCTCGCTTGTGATGGTAGTAGCCTGCGCCCAGGACGTGCCGGTGCAGCCGTTCCACGTCAGCCACGGGATAGCCTAGCCCGATCTTAGCGACGATGTCGGAGAACACTGCCGGCACGGCTGCGATCAGCGAGATCGTCTCGCCCCATCCGACAATCCCCGCATCCGTCTCGATCCGACAGATCAGTCGTGTCGTCCCGATCCTTCGACCCGATCCCCACAGGATGTCTTCCGTGAAAGGCACCCGCACGAGGGTGTGATGGATGGCGGTGATATTCATCGTGAAAGGCTCGTTCAACGAAAGGCGGGTTGACTTGGAACTGAGTTCCAACATAATCGGAGCCATCCTGAAGGGTCAATCGGGCAGTTAGCTCATCCTTTCGACGGAGCTTTGATGGGACGCGTGCAGGCCGAGCTGAAAATCGACGATGAGGCCGAGGGAGGTGCATCCGGCCCGGTGCCTGGCGTCCAGGCACTCACGCGGGGCGTTCAGCTCCTCGAACTCGTCGCGTCAGCCGCCACGCCACCCCGGTTCACGGATCTGCTGGAAGGGTCCGGCATGCCCAAAGGCACGCTACATCGCATCCTCCAGGCGCTGGTCGACGAGCGGCTCCTGAAGTTGGACGGCCGGGATCAGACCTACCGGCTCGGTTCGCGGCTGTTTCAATGGGCGCACCGGGTCTGGGACGATTTTGATCTGCGTGGGGCGGCCGAGCCTGAACTGGAGCGGCTGCGCGATCTCACGGGTGAGACGGTGCGCCTCGGAATCCTTGATGGGGACGGGATCCTCTACATCGACCAGCGCGAGGCGCCACAGCCAGTGCGTCTGAGCAACGGGGTTGGTAGTCGAGCGAAACCTTATGCCAGTGGTCTTGGTAAGGCGATCCTGGCACATCTTTCACTTGAGATGCGGCGTCGGCTCCTGGGCGAGACAGAACTGCAGCGGCTGACACCTCATACCATTGCGGATTTCAACGAGCTGATCAGCCAGCTCGATCTCACCAAGGCCCGCGGCTACGCGGTATCCATCGACGAGCAGAACGTGGGCATCAGCTCCGTGGCTGCGCCCATCCTGGATCATGAGGCCAAACCGCTTGGCGCCATCGGCGTCATCGGTCCGTCCTTCAGGCTGCCGCCCGAGCGTCTTCACGCTCTCGGGCGCGACGTCATCGAGGCAGCCCGGCGGATCTCCGGCAATATCGGCGAGGTGGCGATGTCGCTGAATATCAACCCGCGGCCTCTCGGTGCCGATCGGGACGACGTGTGCTGTGCCATTCCCGCCAGCCTCTTCCTAGGAGAGGGGCCCCACTGGTCCGTTCAAGATCAGCAGCTCTATTTTGTGGACATTCTTGCGCCATCCGTCTGCGTCGGCGACCCGATCAAGGGATCGTATCGCTCCTGGCCGATGCCGGAACTCACGAGCTTCCTGATCCCGCGGAAAGGAGGCGGCTTCATTGCCGGGATGCAAAGCGAGGTGCGGGCCATCGATCCGTCCGAGAACGAGAGTCTGGTGCTTGCTCGGCCCGAGACCAACCGCCCCGGCAACCGGTTCAACGACGGGAAATGCGACCGCCGGGGACGGCTTTGGGCCGGTACGCTCGCCATCGACACGACCCCAGGCCAAGGTTCGCTCTGGCGGCTCGATCCGGATGGGCGGGTCCATGCGATGGACCGGGGCTTCCACGTCTCGAACGGTTTGGGTTGGAGTCCCGACGACCGTCTCTTCTATTTCACGGACACCGCTAAGCAGACGATTTACGTCTATGATTTCGACAGCGAGACGGGGACTATCGAGAACAGGCGCGTGTTCGTGACCGTGCCAGAGAGCGAGGGAAAGCCTGACGGCCTCACGATCGACGCCGAGGGCTTCGTCTGGAGTGCGCACTGGGACGGCTGGTGCGTCACGCGCTATGATCCGGACGGGCGCGTGGAGCGTGTCATCAACCTGCCTGTGCCGCGCCCGACAAGCTGTGTGTTCGGCGGCGCGGACATGCAGACCCTCTTCGTGACTTCAGCCCGAATCCGCCTGTCCGCCGCACAGATTGCGGATGCTCCCTTGTCGGGCAGCATCTTTGCCATCGAAACCGGCATCAAGGGACTGCCCGAGAACGTCTTCGGCGGGTGACAGATATCGTGAAGGTGCGCAATCGACATGGCTAGACTAGAACTCCATCAGATCCGCAAGTCGTTTGGCCAAGTCGATGTGCTGAAGGGGATCGACCTGACGGTCGAGAACGGTGAGTTCACGGCCTTCGTAGGTCCGTCGGGATGCGGAAAATCCACGCTTCTGCGCTTGATCTGCGGGCTCGACGAAATCACGTCGGGCCAGATGATCATCGACGGTCAGGTGGTGAACGACGTGCCCCCGGCCAAGCGTGGGATTGCCATGGTGTTCCAGTCCTATGCGCTGTACCCGCATATGTCCGTTGCCGACAATATGGGGTATGCCCTGAAGCTGGCCGGAACGCCGCGCGAGGAAATCCGCCGCCGGGTAGAAGCCGCCGCGAGGGTGCTGCGGATCTCCGACTACGTGGATCGAAAGCCGCGACAATTGTCGGGCGGGCAACGTCAGCGCGTTGCCATCGGACGTGCCATCGTGCGCGAGCCGAAGATCTTCCTGTTCGACGAGCCTCTCTCCAATCTGGATGCGGCGCTCAGAGTCGAAATGCGCATCGAGATCGCCCGCCTGAAGGAGCGGCTCGGCACCACGATGATCTATGTCACGCATGACCAGATCGAGGCCATGACGCTCGCCGACAAGATCGTGGTGCTCAATGCAGGCAAAGTCGAGCAGATCGGCTCGCCACTCGATCTCTATAATGCCCCGGTCAACCGCTTCGTCGCAGGCTTCATCGGAAGTCCGCGGATGAACTTTCTGACCGTGCAGGAGCCGCGTCTCGAAGGTGGCCGGGTGAGGGTGCATGGGGGGATCGTGTCGCTGAACACGTTGCCGCTGGAAACGCCCAGCGAGATCGGCGTTCGTCCCGAACATCTGGAACTCTGCGCACCGGGAATCAGCAACGCCCTGGACGGCAAGATCGGCATGACCGAGCATCTCGGCAGCGACACCTATGCCTATGTGGCGCTTGAAGGCACGGACGAGATGATCGTCGTGCGCCTCGATGGAGAGCGTCCGATCCGTCAGGGCGAGCACGTGGGCGTCTCGATCAATCCGGATGCGGTGCACGTGTTCTCGACGGATGGTCGGACCCTGGTTTTCGCAAAGCCCATGGCGAGGAATGCGGCATGAGCATTCATCCCGAACTCATTCCGCGGGTGACGGTGGACGGAGCCGTCTATCCCAGCCTGAAAGGGAAGGGCGTTCTGGTCACCGGCGGCGGATCCGGGATCGGCGCATCCTTGGTCGAACATTTCTGCGCGCAGGGTTCTCAAGTTGGTTTCATTGAGCGGAACGCGGATCATGCAAGCGACACGGCACGGCGCATCGCGGCTGAGACCAGCAACCGGCCGCATTTCGAGGCTGTGGACCTGCGCGACATCGGGGCGCTTCGCTCGGCGATCAGATCGCTCTCGGAGCGCATCGGTCCGGTCCGGGTGCTGGTCAACAATGCTGGAAACGACGACCGCATGCCTCTTGAGGACGTGACGCCCGAATACTGGGACGAGCGCTTTGAGACGAACCTTCGACACCAGTTCTTTGCCGCCCAAGCGGTGATCGGCGAGATGGCCCGATCCGGAGGCGGATCCATCATCAATATGGGGTCGATCTCCTGGATGCGCGGGGCTGCCGGGCTGATCTTCTACACGACGGCGAAAGCCGCCGTCATGGGCCTGACCAAATCGCTGGCCCGGGAGGTCGGCGAACGCAACATCCGCGTCAATTCCATTGCTCCCGGCTGGGTTCTCACCGAGCGCCAGGTGGAGCGGGCCAAGCGCATCTACCAGGGCAAGTTCACCGAATATCTCGAGGTTCAGTGCCTCAAGGAGCACCTCCTGCCTCCGGATATCGCCCGGATGGCGCTCTGGCTTGCTGCCGACGACTCGCGTCTCGTGACTGCGCAGACATTCATCGTCGACGGAGGAGTGGTCTAGCGCACGACCCACCTCAAGGAAACAATGTGCGCAGGAATATGGGGCTATGCTCCGTATCGGGAGGAAGAACGATGAAAAAGTTCAAGTCGATCGCATCAACTGCGCTGGTGGCAGCGGGCCTTGGTCTGTCAGGTCCAGGCGCGAATGCTGCCGATGTCAGCTTCATGAGCTTCAGCTATGCGGAGGAGGCTGCCAAACCGTCGGTTGAGGCATTGCTCAAAGGATTCGAGGCGCAGACCAAGCTCACGGTCGAGCCCCTGGGCTATGCCTGGGGCGACATGCAGAAGAACATTTTCCTGCGGGCGCGCTCCAAGACGCTGCCGAGCGTGGCCCAGCTCTCCGAGCGCTGGCTTCCGAGCTTCGCCAATGTTGCCGGTCTCGTCGACCTGAACGAGGTCTACGGCAAGGATAAGCTCGCCTCGATGTTCACGCCCGACGCGCTCGCCATGGGACAGATCGGCTCCAAGCAATACGCTTTGCCGCTCATCTCCGGATCGATCGGCCTCATCGCCAACAAGGCGGTGCTGGACAAGGCCGGCCTCACGAAGACGCCGACGACGATCGAGGAATTCCGGAGCGCTCTGGTCGCCGTCCGTGACAAGGTGCCGAACTCGGTGCCCTACACCATGGCGACGAAGAACAATGGCTCGATCCTGCTCGACTTCATGATCTGGACTTGGACCTTCGGCGGCGAGATCATCGACGAGCAGGGCAAGGTCAAGATCGGCAACGGAGATGCCGGCAAACAGGCGCTCGGGTTCATGGTGGGCCTGATGAAGGATCGCCTTGCGGCGCCCGAGATCGACCGGCCCGATGCCCGCCGCCTCGTGGCTCAGAATGCGTCGGCCTTCTTCTTCGACGCGCCGCAGGCCAGGACGCACCTACGCAGCTTCTCCGGCCAGGGTCCGGCCTTCGACGCGAATGTTCTGCCCCTGGCAACGCCGGTTGCCGTTGCCGGGAAGGAACCGGCTTCCATCCAGTGGGGTCACCTGCTCGTTCAGTTCTCGGCTGACGGCAAGGCCAAGGCCGATGCGCCGGCCAGCCAGTTCATCTCCTATCTCACCTCCGATGTCGCGCAGGCCACCTTCCCGCTCGAGCAGAGTGCTCTGCCGGTGACGAAGTCCGCGCGGGCCAACCCGAAGGTGACGGGCGATGCGTTCCTCACCGCCTGGGCCAAGGCCGCTGGCAATCCCCGCCGTAACGAGGTGGGCATCTGGCCGAACGCTGCCGAGCTGACGCAGATCATCGGCGAGGAGGTGCAGGGTGCATTGCTCGGCCAGAAGAGCGCCGACGATGCCATCCAAGCGATGCAGAAACGCCTCGAGACTTCCATGGCGAACGTCAACAAGCAGAACTGATCCTCACGGCTGGCCCCGGATCTCCGTAGGGCCAGCCGAACTCTCCCTCTTCCCTTTGCACGTGATGATCCTATGAGTCTTGTCGCCGAGATCACATCAGCTCCCGCTCCGGCTAAAGTTTCGCCGCATGCAGTCCGCGGCGGACTGAAAGCCGGTCAGCGGCGCATCGGCATGCTGCTCCTGACTCCGGCGGCCATAGCCTTCGGCCTCGTCATTCTCTATCCGTTCCTGCAGGCGCTGGCGCTGTCCCTGTTCGAATATACCCTCGAGACCCCGGCCCCCCGGTTCTACGGCCTGGGGAACTTCGCCAAGATCGCGACAACGCCGGACGTCTGGCAGGCTTTCGTCACAACGGCCATCTACGTGTTCTTTACGACGACCGGAACGCTCATCCTGGGGCTCGGCTGGGCCCTGATTCTGAATCAGCCCTTCCGCGGCCGCGGGCTGCTGCGCTCCATGTCGCTGCTTCCCTGGGTTCTGCCGAGCACGGTGAGCGCCTTCATCTGGGGTTGGATCTTCAATAGCCGTTACGGGGTGCTGAACGCGTTCCTGCTGGAACTTGGCTTCATCGACATGCCGCAGGCCTGGCTCTCCACGTCCACGGGGGCTATGGTTGCGGTGATCGTCACCAAGATCTGGCTGTCGATCCCGCTCTTCATGGCGTTCTTCCTTGCCGGACTGCAGAACATGGATCGGGAGCAGGTCGATGCGGCCAGGGTCGATGGGGCCAACAACTGGGCGATCCTGCGCGATCACGTGCTTCCGCATCTCCGCCCGGTTCTGATCGTTGTCGTGGTGCTCGGCGTCATCGGCAATCTGCAGCAATTCGATACGATCTACGCCCTGACCGGCGGTGGTCCGGTCCGTGCGACGGCCGTTCTTTCGGTGGAGGTCTATCGCCGTGCCTTCGAGCAATGGGACGTCGGTTTCGCCTCCGCCATCGGCGTGCTCTGGGTGGCGACCCTGCTGCCGCCCGCCTTCCTGTACCTGCGCATGTTGGTGAAAGGCGCCTGACATGTTCGATCTCTCCAGCGCCGTTTCAAAAGTTGTTTTCGGGCTGCTTCTGACGCTGATCGGGCTCTTCCTGTTCTTCCCGCTCTATTGGCTCATGATCTCCTCGATCAAGTCGAATGCCGAGCTCTACAGCATCGTCCCAACACCCTTTCCGCTCGCCCCGACACTGACGCATTTCGTGACGGCGCTGACGACGGGCAAGCTGCCGATGTACCTGTTCAACAGCCTCGTTGCCTCGGGAGCCAGTGCAGCCCTCAATACGCTTCTGGCGCTCTATGCCGGCTACAGCTTCGCCAAGTACCGATTTGCGGGCCGTCAGCCGGTGATGCTCTTCATGCTTTCCGCTCAAATGTTCCCGTTCGGCCTGCTCCTGATCAGCATCTATCCGCTCATGAGCGAAATCGGCCTGCTGGACACTCGCCCCGGACTGATCCTCAGCTATATCGTTTTCGCACTGCCGGTCTCGACCTACATGCTCTACAGCTATTTCTCGCAGGTGCCGGACGAGTTGATCGAGGCGGCGCGCGCCGATGGGGCAAGCGACCTGCGCATCTTCCACACCATTGTCATCCCGATTTCGATCCCGCCGATCATCACGGTTTTCCTCTACTCGTTCATGTGGTCGTGGAATGATCTTCTCTATTCGATGACGCTCATCGTGTCCGACGACAAGCGCACCATTGGACCCGGCCTGCTGCTCACCTATTTGAACGAGGTCAATTCGGATTGGGGCGGCGCCATGGCGGCTTCTCTTCTGGCGTCAGCACCCATCGTGGCCGCATTCCTTTTCCTCCAGCGATATTTCATTCAAGGCGTTACGGCAGGAGCTGTTAAATGAAAACCCCGCTTTTCGGTGCCTTTCCGGTCCTTCCGACTCCCTTCCGCTCGAACGGGATGATCGATGAAACGGATTTCATATCGATCATCGGATTTGCACTTGAATGCGAGGTCGACGGTGTCGTGTATCCGGGCGTGGCCAGCGAGGTCGATACCCTGAGCCAGGATGAGCGGCGGCGCCAGGTCGATCTCCTGGCGCGCGAGGTCGGCAAGCGGGTCCCGATCATCATCGGGGCGAGTGCTCCCGATCCCGCCGTCGCCGCCCGTCACGTCGCCCATGCGGCTGAAATCGGCGCTGCCGCCGCGATGGTGATGGCACCCGGGCACCTGGGCAACTCGGTCGAAGCTCAGATCGAGTACTTCCAGCAGGTTGCTGATAGAGCCGGGCTGCCGATCATGCTGCAGAACCAGCCCAAGCCCATCGGTGCCGGATTGACGCCTGAGGAGGTGGCGGCTATCGCATCCGCGGTTGGTATGATCCGCTACATCAAGGAAGAAACGCCGCCATGCGGGCAGCACCTCACGCGCATCAAGAACGCGGCGAAGGATTCGGTGGACGCGATCTTTGGCGGAGCCGGCGGTCGCTATGTGATGGATGAGATGGCGCGTGGCGCGGCCGGCACCATGCCGGCCTGCGAGCTCGCCGACATTCACGCCATGATGATGAAATCCTGGCGGGAGGGCGATATCGCCACGGCGCGGAAGCTCTATTCCGCCTCCCTGCCTCTCTTGAACTTCCAGGCGATCTTCCGCATGCACATGACCAAGGAAGTCCTGCGCAGGCGTGGAGTCATTCGGAACACGTCCGTCCGCGCCAAGGGGCCTAAATTCGACGATGGCGATCGTGCCGAACTCTCACTCCTCCTTCAGGAAGCGGTGCTCCCCTACAAGCACCATCGTCCGGTCTGATCGATCATGAGCAATGCCGTCGACGCCATCGTCAAGGTTGAGACCTTCATCATCTCTATTCCCCGCGAGGTACCCTATCTCGGACCCTTGAAGGAAGGAGAGCGCATCAACGAGCGCGGATACCTTGTGCGCAAGGGTAATCGCACAATCTACCCGTCTACAGACATGACCCTTCTCATCAAGGTGACCGGCGAAAGCGGACGCGTCGGGTGGGGCGAATGCTACGGTATCGTGGCGCCTGAGGCGACAAGGGCTATCATCGACGATGTCCTTGGGCCCGTCATCATCGGGCGCGATCCGGGCGATGCCGTCGTGATCCACGAGGATCTCTACGACCTCATGCGGGTGCGCGGGTTCTTCGGCGGATACTACGTGGATGCGCTTGCCGGCGTCGACATCGCGCTCTGGGACCTAGCCGGCAAGAACCTCGGTGTTTCCGTCTCGACGCTGCTCGGCGGGCGACGGCATTCCACGATCTCGGCCTATGTCTCTGGACTGCCACGGGCCACCCTGCAAGAGCGCTGCGACCTGGCCGTCGAATGGGTGGCGAAGGGTTATCGCGGCATCAAGTTCGCGGCGGCGGTCTCCGACGAAGGAATTGTGCAGGAGATGACCGCCCTGCGCGAGGCCGTCGGCCCAGATATCGACCTGATGGTCGATCTTCACTGGAAATTCGAGGCTTCGGAAGCCGTGCGCCTCATCCGCCGCCTGGAAGCGTCGAACCTTTACTTCGCCGAAGCGCCATGTCAGCCGGAGGATCTCGAAGGTCAAGCCCGCGTCGCCCGGAGCATCGGCGTGCCCCTTGCGCTCGGAGAGGAATGGCGGACCGTCTATGAATATCGTCCAAGGCTGGAAGCGCGCTGCATGGGCGTGATTCAGCCCGAGATCGGCCATACCGGCATCACCGAGTTCATCCAGATCGGCCGCATGGCGCAAACCTTCCACATCAACACCATTCCGCATGCCTCCATCAGCGTCGGCATCTTCATGGCAGCGAGCCTTGTGACTTCATCGGCTCTTCAGCGCGTGCCCTATCACGAGTATCAGCATTCCGTCTTCGATCGCAATCTCGCTTTCACGGACGGCGATATGGGCTGCGCGCTAGGGTATTACACCGTGCCGACCGGAGCTGGTATCGGCGTCGAGCCGAAGGATGAGCTGTTCAACTTCGTCGTCGCAGAAGGGCGAGATTCCCGCCTATGACGGCGGCCATCGAATGCAGATTGCCATTCATCCATCTGGTAGCCGGTTGGACCAGTCATTTGGACTCTTAGTGATCCAAGCTCACCTCGAAGCGGACCAAGTCCCTGTTCATCGTGGGACGCTTCGTCTGCCAGTTGAAGCGCGTTAGATATAAATAGAAAGTGTCGCCAGCCGATTGGAAGACGGGAGAACGGCTCTCGTGATCGACGATCGAGGGATAGTCGTAATAGACCTTCTTCTCGGTTGTTCCCCAGGGCGGCTCGAAGGGAGCAAGCAGGGATGCCGGTGACCAGCTCCTCAAATCGGGCGAGGTCGCATAGTAGACGCCGCCCTTGTCGTTCATCCGGGTTGACCAGACCACTATCCAGAGGCTTCTGGTCTCCAGCCAAATGAGGGATCGAACCTTTCCGCTGATGTCGCCGTTTCCGAGGCGATCGCAGGTTGCCCGAACCGGTTCCTGTCCGCTCACCGGATAAGGATTCGGCGGCGCAACGAAGCGACCATTGCTCATCATCTGCCAGCCTGCGACAAGGTCGGATCGGGGAGCACGGAACAGGCAGTTTCCGCGTTCGCCCGGCACCGCCGCGTCCTCCGTCCAAGCGATGAAGTAGGCATAGCCCTCATCGAAAACCGTATTCGACAGGGTGAGGAAACCGGCGGCATCGACGCCCGCATCGAAAGGTCTGTTCGATCCAGCAATGAGGCGCCGGTCGCGAGGCAGCAGCCTGAACGAGAAATCCTGATCATTTGCTTCCAGGGCGACAATCGAAAGGTACCAGCATTCCGGTTTGTCCGGTCCTTTGGCGCACAGCCCGTTGTGGCGAAGGCCGGAGAACTCCTGGCTCGCCAATCCGAGAACACGATCGTCCCCGAGAGGAACGAGGCTCTGCACCCAGAAGCGGTCATCGTAAGCCGAGGGGTCGGCCGATTCCTCTCCTTGGGAGACGACAGAGCATTCGGGGCGAAGCTCGTCGAAGCTCGGCCCCTCGAGAACTCTGTTCCGGAAGTGGGCCGCAATCAGAGCCACGGAACCGTCATGCCGACGGTAAGCCCTTGCGGGGGAATCCGGAATTGAGCGCCAATCGCACCGTTGCCGCTCATAGCTATAGACCACTTCAGGTTCGGGAGAGACCGAGAAGCGAAGGGTTTGGCTTGCAGTCACCGCCGTGCTCATCATAACCATCAGAACTGCCGACCACGCCAGGGTGTTCCAACGTGCGAACTTGCTCACGACTTTCGTAGAGCGGGCCATGCCGGGGCTCCTCCGTTCATGCGGTCGAGCGTACGTGAGGGACCTTTCTCTTGCGGTCGGCAAACGGGATCCGGCCTGCTGAGACTCGTATCATGGCATCCTCACGCGCCGGATGCGATCCGGCGAAGGAAATTCGCCGGCTGGAGCCGGTTTGCTGTAAGAAAATCGAGATATTTCGAAGCGGCTTCGCTCCGATGCCTGTCATAGGCGTCCGGATCGAAGTTGATCATCCTCTTCAAGCTCGAACGGGTGAGGGGTGCCGTCAGATCGGACGCGGCGACATGCGGAACTCCTGTATTCTCGCAGAGCTCTCGGGTCCGGGAGTCGATCGTGACAGTCAAACCCATGCGCTCGGCCTGAAGAGCCAGGGCGACACCATGGTAGCGGGACCCGATCGTGAAGTCATGTCTACGCAACGCGTCCATCCAGGCCGGAACGTCATAGAAGGAGCGGACATAGTTCCGGCACCACGTCTTGAACTCCTCGAAGGAGTAATGCGGGACGGTGTGGCTATGGATCTCCCTGAGAGCGTGGGGATCGATGTTGTCGAAAATGCCCCGAGACACCCTGATCATTTCGCCCATCGATTGGACCACATACTGACCTGGATACATGGGGTCCATCATCAGGCCGATCAGCTGGTGCTCGATGTGGCGTGTCTTCATCCAGGCCTGGTGGCCTGCCGCGACTGAGACGGAGCGTGGCAAGGCAATCTGCGACCATTGCTTATGGATCTTCTGCCCCAGACCTGGATCTTGGTTCGTGAAGTATGAGGGACAGCCGCCCGCAATGGAGCCGTGAATGCCTAGCCTTTCGAGCTGCGATGTGGTGAACGCACCGCGGGTATAGATGTTGGAAGACGATGAGGACGGGTTCGACTGCGCAATGACCTGTGCCCAGCGGTATGTCCCGTCGGTGAGCTGGATGTCCTGATCATAGCTGTCAGCCTGAGCTCCGAGCCCGATGGCAACAATCGGCAATCCGGACTTCTCCAAATTGTCCGCCATATTGCCGTAATCGGTGTGGCGACCCAGTTGGTTGGCGCATGGGATGACAATGATATCGGCATTGTCCCTCAGAGTTTCCGCCGATGCGCTCCAGCTAAAGAACTTGACCGGGTTGGAGAGGTGACTGGCTATGGCGTAAACAAAGGCGAGGTTTCCATTGTTGTGCCCAATGCCGTTGTAAAGATCTTCGAAGGCCGAATTCGAGTAGAGGCCCAGAGACGGGTACTTCCACAGGATTGCGACCCGCAGCGGTTTAGCAGACGCAGCCGTTCTAAGAATCGGTTGGTCGATCATTCTATCTTTGGTGATTTCGTCGAGCATATGAGATCCGTCCTGAAATGGAGAATTTGTCGAGCACTAACCTTATTCGGTGGCTGAGTTCGGAGTCGTAGGAAACGGCGTCAGGGACTTCCTAGAGCGAAGAGGAATAACGGCATTCCAGGCTGTGCATTCAGGTCAAGCAGCTTCCAGCCGACGAAGCTTAAGGCTGTTTTCCCATTCCAATGCATGGCTAATGATTGCATCCAGGTCGTCGAGCTTCGGGGTCCAACTCAGAACTTCCCGAATCTGAGCAGCACTTGCGATCAATGTGGCGGGATCTCCGGGCCGCCGTGGCGAGAGATTTACCGCAAAGTCCACCTTCGATACCCGTTTGACGGCCTCGACAACTTCCAGGACGGAATATCCGCGACCGTAGCCGCAATTGAGAACGACGCTGTTGCCGCCCGCATCCAGATAGTCGAGAGCAAGAGTATGGGCGTAAGCCAAGTCCGACACATGGATGTAGTCACGCAGGCATGTGCCATCGGGCGTAGGATAATCGGTCCCGAAAATATCGAGGTGGGATCGCTGCCCTAGAGCCGCCTGTGTTGCAACCTTGATGAGGTGTGTCGCCTGACGGGTGCTTTGCCCGCTTCGGCCGCGAGGATCGGCGCCAGCGACGTTGAAGTAGCGGAGGGCCACAAAGCGCAGGGGATGAGCGTTCGCCACATCCCGCAGCATCATCTCCGTCATGAGTTTCGAAGTGCCATAAGGTGAGACTGGGTTGAGGGGCGTCGCTTCCGAAATCGGGCTGTTCGTGGCCTCGCCATAGACGGCGGCCGTCGAGGAGAACAGGAAATGCTCGACTCCATTCTGCACTGCTGCGCTGATGAGTGCGCGCGATTTGACGGTATTGTTGAGATAATAGCCCAGGGGATCCGTCACGGAGTCAGGAACGACGATCGATCCGGCGAAATGAACGATAGCTCTGACGCCATACCTTTGTATGATCTCGGCGACGAGTGCCTCGTCGCCCACATCACCTTGGATGAGATGCGCAGAAGGGTGGACCATCCAACCGAAGCCGGTGCTGAGATCGTCAAGGACAACGACGTCCCTCCCGGCATCCACCAGCGCCAGAACCATATGACTTCCAATATAGCCGGCACCACCTGTTACCAGTACAGTCATGCTGGACCCCTTTGCTCTTGATTGCCGCCGTGAGAGTGGAAGGGAGGGCGTAGCTCAACGGGCCTCCCTGATAGGACAATTAAGCGGCGTGTAACTGCCGGTATTCCAGCTGACCCATCACCGGAACCATCTTGGTATCGGCTCCATTCTCGACAAGGAACTGATGCATCTCGCGATATGTGTGATGATAGGCACGATTGAATTTGTCGAAGAGCGACTGGTCCCAGTAGTCTTCGAGTCTGAACTCCTTGCCGGAGAACACGTCAAAGCTCGGGATTTGGTATGTCTCGGCGAATTCCACAGTCCGGCTGTCATAGGTGAAGTAGATGGAAGGCACGCCGTTGGCGAGAGCCATCAGGTTTCCGTGGAGTCGGTAACCGAGAACGACATCTTTCTGCTGCACGAGATCCTCATAATCGGCGACCACGTCAGAGTAGAACAATCTCTCTCTGTGCAACTTCTCCATGGTGTCGTCGAGATACCAGTCGCGGATCTGCTTGTCGGCCCGCAAAGCTGCAATTGCTTCTTCTCTCTGCTCCATCGTTCCGAGAACGATCTTCTTCTCTTCGACTTCTCCTTGCGCCATCAAAACCACGTCGAATCGTGATGCCAAGCCCTTTACGAGATCTCGGTGGAATGTGAGGTATAGCTTGATGTCACGAGCATAGGTGGATGATACCTCCCGGCGGACTGTGATTCCCGCCGTGCGAATGCTTTCAAGAGGCAGCAACTGGATATTGAGATCAGGGTTGTTCCTGCGGAATGCGGTCGGGCAACCAACGATGCGGACGTTCTTGATCCCAAGATCCCAGAGAACCTGCGCCGAGTAAGCTCCGCGCACACCGATGGACGTGGTAGAGTCGGCCATCATACGTAGAACCGTCTTGGTCTCTTCCGACAACTCAATCTTACCTTTGACCGGCGCCTGAGCGCCAATGCCCCAGGCGATCACCGGAATCTTGAGCTTCTTCAGGACATCAATCGCCTGATCCCATACCATGTCCTTGTGAACGTAGTTGGATCCGCGAAGGAAAACGTAATCGTACTCGGCATTGATCCGGTCGATCTGAGACAGATCCGGGTTGGCAATCTCTAAGGCGTCGAGCTTGTCATAGTTCAAGAGCTTGAGCGAGGAGTCGAAGACAAACGCGTCGCCAATGTTGTGGTAGTGATTGATGCTACGCTGGATTTCTTTGTGTCTGTACCAGCGGACATTGTCATGATTATAAACTTCGCCTGATGGGCTGATGACGAGGATTCGCTTCATCGAGATATCTCCAACTCCGGGTGCATCGAGTTCGTTATGCCGTCAATGCGACTGCCGATGTGCTCGTCGCCTTTTTTAAAGCAAGGTCCTGATACAATTCGAGGTGCAGTCGAGCGCATTCTTCATAAGTAATCGGCTTGTTGATACCCGTACGCAGAATTTCCCAGAGTTCCGGGGTTGTGAGCGCTTCGGTCATGCGATCGACCAGATCTTGAGATGAGCCGACACGGAAGTGCAATCCATTTACGCCGTCGGTGATTTTTTCCGCCATTCCGCCGATATTGCTGCAGATCATAGGACGGCCGTGAAAAAAGGATTCCTGGATCACGATCGGCGAGTTCTCCCACCAAATGGAAGGGATAATGGTCCAGTCGATCGAGCGCATGAGACGCGGCATCTCGCTGTTTTGATAGGAGCCGTAGAAGCGTACGCGTGATCCGGCGCGTTCCACTAGCTTCCTGATTTTATCCTGGAAAGGCTCCGGCTGCCGCTCCAAGTTGCCGCCGAAGATCATCAGCTGCGAATCCTCGCCCCAGACCGTATCCGGAATGCAGGTCACCGCGTCGAGCAGTACATCGACGCCTTTAAACTGCGTGATCTGGCCAAAATAGCCGAACCGGGAGCGACGTTCGTTCCGCCGGGGCAGAGTTCGCGGCGGCGCAGGCTCGGCAATATCCAAGCCGTTCTCGATGACGACGAAGCGTGATCGATCGAGGCCCCATTCGACATAGCGGTCGACAAGGAACTGACTGGGCGACACGAAGTAATCAGCTACTTCCAGCAGACCGCGGATGAAGTGCTCGCGGCGTAGAAAGCGTGCTGGTGAAACCTCCGGGAAGCAGGCATTGCAATCCGAGGGAGAGGCCCTATGGCAAAGCTTGGTGCCGCCGGTCTTTACCATCTGCCCATGGTGGCTACATATCGAGAGAAACTCATGGAAGGTGATTATGATCACGCAATCGGGAAGGGCGCGACGGACGGCATAGATCATCTCAAGGCCAAGACCGATGAAGTGATGGAAATGAACGACATCGGGTCCCAGATCGCTCAGCACGCGGAGGAAGTCGCGCTCGATCTCTTCCGTGTTTCGATTGGAAATGAGGAAGTGATCATATTCATCAGCATGATAGAGGAACTCGCCCTCTGTCTGACGAAGGCTCATCAAGGCAGTCCCGCTGTGCCGCGCGACTGGGTGGCCGACACGAGCGAAGAAGCGGGATTCGACATCGGGTATCCGGTTGAGGCCCTTGTGCAGATTGTAGGCTGCAATCTCGGCACCTCCGAGAGAAAAGCTCGGGTGGCCGTGCGACACGATGAGTACGCGAGGAGAATGATTGGGCATAGTTTCACTACCTCATATTGTTGATGAGGAGCGACCACTTTCGGTCGAAGCTCCAGCGGTCAATCTTCTGAGCCAGGCGATGCATTGGGAGAGCCGACATGTCGACATCGTTATCGGCTGAGATCATTTCGACGTCCGGGAGCCATACGGCCGGTGTGCCTCCGAGCCTCATCTTCAGACAGAGATCGCGGGCTTTTTCATTGGTGCTCAGATAGGATCGCGAGAAGCCTCCAGCGGACTCGATGGCTTCACGCGAGACGATGCAACACGCCAATGACCCCGCGATGACCTCTGCTGATTGTGATCCATGCACGACATCGCGCGGGTACCCGATGTACCGATCGACAAGCTTTTGCGCTTCGATGTCGAGCCAAGTGCCCGCGAAGCGGATGGAGTTGTCCTCATAAAGGATTGTAGGACTCACGAGAGCTTTGCCGCTGCGATTGCGGTATGCGCGTTCCAATAGGGAGATCCAGCCTGCTTGACGCGGCAGAACGCCTGCGGCAAGAAGGATCAGCGTCTCCGCCCTTGTCATGTGAATGGCAGCTTCGAAAGCATCGCAGGCATCCTGCACACCTGCTGCGCCAATCACGCGGACTTTAATGCCGTAGAAGCGAGCTAGCCGTTCCGCTTCCGGGGCAATGCTGTCGAATGCTTCCACAGGAGCGGAAACGATGATCTGCACATCTTTTGCCTCGCTATCCAGCGCGAGAAGCGACAATGTGACAGACACCTCTTCGACATCGACGCCGGCTGCGATAACCAACACTTTGCCAGTGTCCGTCTCGTCGAAGCCTAAGTCGCGGGTCTCCGCAACGCTCGGGGCAGGCGAGGCCATGGCCTGCATCATCGGCCCGATATGCCGCTCAATCGCAGCGGCGGCGGCTGCCGTCCGCGGATCGAGAGGTGAGATCAATCGCTCAAGAGACCGGCGGGACATGCCTCTCAGAGGCGTGAGAGGATAGAACGCGAAGGTTTCACCCACAGCCAGCTCGAAGTAGACCGGCGTCTCCGCGGAGGACGGAGGGCCAGGAATAAAGGCTAGAAAACCATGATCGTTGCGGCTCGGGTCGAGCCTCCCGGAGAAAAGGCTGTTGTGTTGGAATGCCGTCGACACATCTTTGCGCGGGAGGCGGGTCCAGACATTATCGATCCGCTGTCTGCTTGCACCGGTACACAAAGTGAGGGAATCTACGTGACCCTCCGGGTCGAGCATCCAACCAACAACCAGCATTCCACCGCCGGTTACCTCGACGACCATATCCATACCAATCCGAACCGGCACTTTAAGGTCCGACACGGTGTCCCGGCCATCAAATCTTTCGCCCGCACGGCGCAAAACCCGCATCGTATCCGCGCTCGCGCTTGCCTGTGTCAGTCCACTCCGGATATGGGCGGGAACGTCTGTCGAGGATAGGACTACGCAGCGGTCATAGACATTGAGGGTTCGCCATCCGTCCCTCCCACGGAAGAACAGCTTCTTAAGCTTGCCAGGATGGACAGCGTACTTGCCTGTATCGAGCAGACCGACAAACCCCTTGCCCTGCTCTCCAAGGTCGTTCCGAGGAACCGAAGCCGACTTGAACTCTCCGACGAGAACTCCCTCTTCCTCAGCGAGGATACGCACAGTATCGGAAGGCAACTCGGAAGCCCAACCCTGCAAAAAGGCTTGGCCGGTGTCGATGGAGCCGGCAACTTCAATCCAACCGTCGGTAGGACTGGCTGACGTCAGAACCGACAGGGCCGCATCGGTTCGCTTCTGAGTGGCTTTGCCGTTGATCAGAGTTTGGATGATACGATCGACGACGTATGATGATTGTTCCTCCGCGTCGGCGCAGACGATCTGAATCAGGTTCGGTAGCGATACGACGGGCCTGATCAGGGTGTAACGGATCGGTGGCCCGCTGCGGCGCACGACGACCGACCGGAGACGAACCTTGCTCGCAAGCCGGATAGGAACAATAGCGACGAATCCTATGGTGGCATCCGGGGGCGCATTCTTCCGATTCCAACAGATCGTCTCCGCCTTCATGGACATCGATGGGTCGCCGTTGAGCAACGTGTCAACCTTATCCATCATCGCGTCAGCTACACCGGCAATCAAGGCAAGGTCCTCGCCGATCGACGTGACAAGAACACTCTCTCCGTCGAGAGGGAGGCTTGGTAGCTCTTGCGCTACCTGGTTGCTGCGTTGCATTAGTACTCCATGTGTCGTTCGAGGATCGCTTCGGCTCTTATTCCGACGGTCTTTGAGCTACCAGGGAGGATGGCGCAGAAAAACGACGAGCGTTGTGACAGCACTTGCCGCCGAGATTCCGCCGAATGCGATCAAGAGCGCAACCGCTCTGCGCATGGGACGGTCGGCGGATGATCCGAGATCTTCGATCTGACGCCCGAAATCAGAGAGCGTTCTGTCGAAGCGCATCTGGAAGACTTCTAGATCGGAAAGCCTCTTGGAGAGATCAGCCTGGTTGGCCTTTACAACGTCGAGAGCCACCGCAATGCCGTTTTCTTCACCAATGATCTCATCGATCTGATTAGAGGTGCTCCGAAGCGCTTCCACGGTTTCGCGTTGAAGGAGCTGGGATCGGCGCTGCGCTTCAATGAGGAGCTCAAGCCGATCAAAAACCCGGCTCAAGGGAGCATTGAGTGCGGCCTCGGCGGCGCGCTCGTCCTGGCTGGGAGAGCGCAGTACAAGCTCTTCGCCGGTTGACGGAGAGGTTGCGACCACAGAGATGCTCGCGAGGTCGAGTTCGGCAGCGTCAGTCAGCTCGATCTCGAACGCGTGCCCGCCATCACCAATTCCATTACGGCGCAAATCGATGCGAGGCATGTCGGCCGAAGCTGATGCTATGATCTTCCCGTTTAGTCGCGCTCGCACCTGTAGGCGATCCGTAGGACTGGAGCGATCCCAGACCCATCCGAACAGGCGCCGGCCTTCAATCGCGTCGATACGTCCTTGAAGCTGTGCGCCGCCTGGCGACACCGGCAGGGCCGCTGCCTTGCTGGACTGTGCTGTGCTCATGCCGCATTTGCCTTCAGTTCGATAATCTCGGCTCCCTTGAGTAGGCTACGATACAGAGCGAGATGGCGCTCTGCGACGATGGTGATGTCCGCTGGCGGGTTGATCCCTGCCGTGAGGTTTTCCCAGAGGTCGGGTGTCTCTATGGCTCGCCGCATGGCATCGGCGAGAGAGACCGGATCATCAGGACGGACATGCATCCCATCGATTCCATCCCGGACGGCTTCGGCCATTCCGCCGATGCCACTTGCGATGACGGGCCGCCGGTGCATGAACGCCTCTTGGATGACCAGGGGGGCGTTCTCCCACCAGATCGATGGCACCACGACCCAATCGACGGCAGCCATAAGTCCTGCAAGGTCCTCTCGGCCATATGGCCCAAGCCTCACGACTTGGGCCTCGACATCCTCGAGAAGGCTGTCGATTTCATCGACGAATTTTTGCGACTGAAATGGTGCGCCGCCATGGAGGCGGAGTTCGAATTCGTCGAATCCCGACGAGACAAGGCGCTGACCCGCCCTGAGGAGTACTGAAGCACCCTTCCAGGGATTGAGGTTCCCAAAATAGCCGAATACGGATCGCCTGCCTGATGCGATCGGCCGATGGCCCGCGGGTGTTGCGGCAGGCCGCCCGTTGGCGACAACTTCAATCGATTCGGATGGGAGACCCCAGTTCACAAACCGCTCCTTGAGGAAGTGGCTCGGCGCGACGAAACGATGAACCTGAGTGAGATGCGTCTGGATGAACTTCTCGCGAAGGAGAAACCGATCAGCCGTGATGGTCGGGAAGCATCCGTTGCAGCGGTTCGGCGTTGCGCGGTCGCATCTTTCCTTTCCTTTGGTCCGCATCATCAACCCGTCGTGAGCACATATCGGGTAGTAGTCATGAAGCGTCATGACAATGCGAGCGCTCGGCAGGATACGGCGGACCAGTGCTATGAACTCTACTCCGATAAGAAGAATATGATGGATGTGGACAATGTCGGGTCGGAAATCCTCAAGCAGGGTGACGAGATGAGGGACAACTCCATAACTGTCGATCTGGCTGAGATTGAACTGATCGAAATGGCCGCACCACATAACGACTTCATCGGAAGCGTCCCCCGGCGATTGGAAGCTTGTCCCCGGACGTTGCCCACGATGGAGGTTGTTCGTTGCCGCCAGGAACAGAGCCTCTATGTCGCTACGCGAACGGTATTCTTTGAAGAGATCGTGGGCGAATATCTCCGTTCCACCAGGGTGAAAATCCGGATGATTATGAGCGACGACCAGTACGCGTGTAGTCACGTGATCTACTCCGGCTTCGCGGCAATGATGACATCCTGATAGTGGCGGCTCTCGATTCCCCGCCAGTGGCCGAGGCTGAGGCGCTGGATTTGCAAGCCCGCCTTCTTCAGAACGTTCTCAATGATTCCGGCGTCGAAACCGATTGCGCCGAGAGGAGCCATGGGATCCCCGTACCACGTTCCCGGCTGCTTTCCAGGAATGAACCGAGGGCGCGCCATCGGCCTTTCCGGGTCTCCAGGAGCAACGATAAAGGCAGTCAGAAAAAGACGTCCACCGGGGGCCAGCAAACGCATAACTTCACGTGCATAAGCGGCAATCTCCGCTTCCGGCAGGTGGGTCGCGACAGACACCATGGTGGCGAAATCGAACTTTTCATCTGCAAAGGGCAAGACAATCTCGTGCCCGGCGATCGCGCCTCCCGGGTTATAGAGTTCGTGCGCCACATCCACACGGCAGAACCGGAAATTCGGATAGGCAGACGAGATGTTCTGCACGCACCACTCGACCCCCGCGTTCACAGGGTCAATTCCCTCATAGAATGCTGTATCAGCGTCCAGGTACTGCGTCAGCGGAACGGCCATTCGCCCGATCCCGCACCCTATATCGAGAACAGATTCGCAGGGTTTGAGCCCGCCAAGGCGGACGAAGTGGCCGAGATATTCGACGCCGATTGCGCGATAGTCGCCGTCACCGACGAAAACATTTTCAGGGGGCGGAGACGGAAGAGAGACGTTCAGAAGAATCTCTTCCATCAGTTGGTCGAGACTGGAATCCGCATCGGGATGAATCGCCGTTGCATTCCGAGTCTTCGTATGATCGATCTGAACGTTCATATTGCGGCATTCCTTCCTTTCCGAGAGCGCCAAGCCTGCGTCGCGGCAATCATCTCGTCACGCCAGCGCTCGGTGTGAAGAGCGCAATTGTACTGCCAGGCAATTCCGCGCATGTACTCGGTATTGAGAGACATCGATCTACGTTCCAGGTGGTAGAGTTCGATGCCAGGGGCATATGCGATCTTGCGGTCCGTCATGGTGATTTTGAGGCAGAGGTCGCTATCTTCATAATCTCCGACCACATAGTCTTCCGTAAAGCCGCCGACGGACTCGAACACGGATCTCATCGTCACGAGGCACGCGCCTGTCACGGCAGGCACGATGCGCTCCTCGCAAGCCGGTGCATAGTCGCGAGGCATGCCCTTGTGGAAGTGCTGATTGAGCCAATAACCGCGATGGTCTTGGGAAAAATACATGCCCGCGTGTTGGATCGAGTCGTCTTCGAACAGAAGCTTCGGCCCGACGGCGCCGATACGGCGGCGGCCGTTTAGGCGTGCTACCATTTTCTCCAGCCAACCGGGAGCGACCGGGATGACGTCGGAATTGACCAGAGCCAAGGCTTCACCCCGCGCGGCCGATGCGCCGACGTTGTTCGCTCGTGCGTAGCCGGCGTTTCGCTCCATGACGAGAAGGATAGCTGGCAATCCATAGACAAGATGGAGGCCGCTCAAAAGGTGCTCAACTTCCTGAGCCTGCTCAGGGGAATCAAGGACGTAAATCAATTCTGCATTCGCTCTGAACCATGTGTCCGCTGCGAAGGCCGCGATCTGGAAGCGAAGGAACTCCAGATTTTTATATAGTGGAACGATCACTGAAACCTTCGGACGGGATCGCAATGCTCCCACATTGGCGCGCGTAGGATGGCCGATTTGTTCACGCGCCTGTTCGTGAAGGCTGGCGATCACCGGGCTGAGGATCTGCGTCAAGATGGTCTGATCAACATGTTGGGCCGGAATGGCCCGCAGGGCAGCGGCACGGGCTGCGACCGCGTCGGCAGGCTGAAGCCTCGGTATGAGGGGATGCCGCGCCCCCGACTTCAAGCGCAGGCTGAAGCGTGGTTGCAGGATCGGTGCTTTTCCCGTGACTGTATGCGCCAGCACGGCAAAGCCCGTTGCGCTAAGACGGGAGCCTTCCGTCGGGCCTGCAACTTCAACCGGGAACCTGAACAGACCTTCTGTCAAGTCCAGTGCTTCGCCATCTGGGCCCGTCGCTTCTATTCCTGCAAAAAGGCCGACCGGATCACGGTACCAGCCGGTCACCAGCGTTCCTGCAGAGGTGGTCAGCGCCGATACGATTTCCGCCGATGGCGTCGTGACGCTGCTCGAGATCCGTCGCGGGCGGAGGGGAGAGCGCAGTTGCAGCTCAAGGGCGTAGGCTGGACCTGCTGTCGCCCGACTTGAGATTTCCGTCAGCACATGCTCGCGTAGGCCAGGTGCTGCTGGAGCCTGTTCGCTAAACCAGCGCTCGATAGAGGGGGGCCGGGCTCCGGGGTCAAGCATCCGCCGGACGGATAGCCCTCGGGGGCCGATCAGGATAAGGAGTGATTCGCCTGATGGAATTCGTGTGCGGTCGATGAGAAAGTGGACGACGTCCCGTCCATCCTTTCCGTCCGGAGTCTTGAATGGCCTTGCATGAACACGTGTTGGCCCGTTCTTGCCGAGCACGTAGAGCGCATCAATCTTGCCGAAACCCGATATGAGTGAGGTTCTTGCGAGGACTAAGTCATCGGCGACCCTGGCTATGACGGTAGCTTGACCTGGTGTCGGTGCGATCTGCGAGAGAAGCTCTCGCAGGATGGCGATATAGGTCCCGTTCCGTTGAAGGTGGAACATGGTGCCCCATACATTGAACAGGGCAGAAACGAGCGCGACGCAACCATGCTGATCGATTCCCTCAATCAACTTTTCGGAGTTGACCAAAGGAATGTCCGCTTTGAGATCAATGGTGATGTTTGTGCTGAGACCGGCCGTTCCGAGCGAGATGTTTATGTCGAGCATCCTATCGGCAGGACGGCGGAAGATCCAGAAGAGGCGTGTTCCTCCGCGAGGCAGAGAGAGGCGTAGGGATGCGAGTGGCCAGATATCCTGGAGGCCATTCTTCAGGGAGGAGGGCGAGATCCACTCGGCGTGAGAGACATCCCATGTTAGCAGAACCGTGTCGCGACCGAGAGAGGATATCTCCGGAGAGGCATTGTCACCAACTAGTGATGTGAGCACGGCAATCTCCGCCATCGCGTATGACCCCAAATGTCCTGGTGGGATGTCGCGGATCTTTCCGCGACATCCGAGCTTTGCTGGATTTCCAGACTAGTGAACCGAGAAATAGTCACTCGGATTGCTATTGATGTCGTCTGCGCTCACATTCACGAGGGTGATCGTGTCGCCGTTGCCAAGGTCAACAATCGTATTGCTGCCGACCTGCTGGACGCGGCCAGCGACATCGTCGGCCGTGGCGATGTCGGTTCCGTTGATGCCTTTCGAGATCTGCAGAATGTCCTGACCGGCTTTGAAGTCGAGAACGACGTCGTTGCCGCCGCCTCCGCTGAAGACGAACGTGTCGCCACCTGCGCCTCCGTGAAGGACATCATCACCCGCACCACCATCGAGGATGTCGGCGCCGGATCCGCCACGGAGGATGTCGCTGTCAGCTCCACCCTGCAGGAGGTCATCGCCAGAGCCGCCTTCGAGGACGTCGCTGCCGTCGCCACCGCGTTGGATGTCATTGCCGTTGCCGCCCCGGAGATAGTCGTCTCCAACGCCGCCAAGTAAGATATCGTCGCTGTTGCCGCCAAACAGAATGTCGTTGCCAGCGTCGCCCTGCTGGACATCGGCACCGACGCCGCCGAACAAGACATCATCGTCGGCGCCACCGGAAATCCAATCATCTCCAGTTCCGCCGAACAGAACATCGGCTCCGGTTCCGCCGGAAACAGCATCGCTGTCACCGCCACCCAGGATCAGGTCGTCGCCGCCGTTGCCGAAGATCACGTCTGCACCGGAAGTGCCCTGCAAGGAATCGCTTGAGGCTCCACCACCAATCGTCGCCATATCTGTCATCCTTTTGTCGGAACCGTGTAGGCCGCTGCGCCCCTGGTTCCATGTTCAAGCCAAAATGAAGCGCCATCTGCGCGAGGGAGTCCGGGATAGGACCTGTTCTGCTCGCCCTCCCGGCATATCGTTAAGTAAAGTACTTGGTTGTACATGTAAATGCTAAAGTAGTATTTCGTTCTTTGACGTTTTACCTTTATAAAAACTTCATAACTGCATTTGTTTAGTTTTATCTAAGTTCGCTATACGCTTTAGTATACTTCTAAATTCGAACTATTTTCCAGGCGCATTCACGCGCGGCCTTCTTCACTGCCGATGGGAGATTGGGCTTCGAGCTAACGGAGCGACGAGGCTGCTCTATTCCTCTCGGAACGCGCGATCGAAGCTCTCTGTGATGGGGCCTAGAAGGTAATCGATGGCACGCCGGGGCTTGTTGATGATGAGGACCTCTGCCGGCATTCCTGGATAGAGCGCTGTGTTCGGATTGGCCTTGAGGCTTTCCGGGACAATCTCAGCACGTGCGATGAAGTAGGCGTAATTGTTGCGATCATCCATCTGCTGATCAGCCGAGAGGTAGGTCAGCTTGCCTGCAAGCGGAGGCGTGCTTCGGCTATTGTATGCAGTCAGTCGAATCTGGACTGGTGCCCCGATGTGAACGGAATCGACATCGCGCAGGCCGATTTTCGCTTCGACGATCAAAGGTTCGTTCTCCGGCACGATGTCGAGAATGGGTTGGCCGGCAGCAATGACGCTCCCTAGCGTGTGAGAGCGAATATTTGTTACCACGCCTCTTTCCGGAGAAACGATCTCGACGCGTCGCAGAACGTCGGTCGCGGCGTCTATACGACCGACAGTATCGGCCAGCTCAAGTTGAGCGGCTTGGATGTCAGCAGCGACTTGCTGCTGAAAATCGTTGCCGAGGGAAAGGATCTCGAGTTCCGCGGCAGCTTTGGCCTGCTCCGCCTTTGCCTTGCGGGAGAGCAACTCACCGGCATCGCCTTGGAGCTGGCTTTCGCGCGTCTGCATTTCGGTTAACCGGGGACGTGGCGCATAACCTTTTTCAACAAGGCTCGCGATTGCCTTGAGTTCTCGGTCGAGCAATTCCGACTGCCGGCTGTTTGCCTCGGTTTGGGACTTCACAGCCTGGAGTTCTGCAACCTGTTGCTCGATGGTCTTCTGCTGGATATCGACGCGCCGATTGAACATCTCGCGCCTTGCTATGAAGAATTTCCTTTCGGCTTTCAAGATCTCCTCCGCCGTAGGTCCTCCCATCTTGAGCAGGGTGTCAGGGAAGCTGAGATCGCTCAGGCCGGCCTGCTCGGCTCGCAGGCGCACAAGCCGTGCTTCAAGGCCAATTCGCTTGGAGCGCAGTTGCTCCAGTTCAGCCTTAGCTCTTGTGTCGTCAAGGCGCAGGAGAGGCTGCCCTGCCTGCACGACCTCTCCCTCACGGGCGAGCAGCGTTTTGAGGATGCCGCCCTCCAGGTGGCTGATGGTCTTGCGTTTGGAATCGACCACGACCGTTGCTGTGGCGACAGCAGCGCTGTCCAGATGGGCCGAGAAGGCCCACGTCGTGAGACCGCCGAGGCCGAGGAAGATCGTGGCTAAGCCTGCGATCACGGGCCCGCGATAGGAGGGCTCGCCTGGATCGTGCTCCCGGAAGCGGTCTCTGGAGGCCTCGATGTTCACGACCGAAGAGGCCACGATGAACGGTGTCGTACGCTTGACGATTTCAGCACGCTGTCTCATGCGCTTCCTTTCACAGCAGCAACCGGCTTTTCTCCGGGAGTGATGGCGCTGACGACGGAGGTTCGCGGGCCAAACTGGCTGATCCTGCCTTCCTGCAGAACCATGAGCTTGTCGGCAGCCTGCATGACGGAGGGACGGTGGGCGATCAGGATGATGATCGCTCCGTCGGCGCGCAGAGTCTCTATGGTGCGAACGAGCGCGCGCTCGCCATCGGTATCGAGATTCGAGTTCGGCTCATCGAGCACGATCAGGCGCGGTCTGCCATAGATTGCCCGTGCCAGTCCGATTCGCTGCCGCTGTCCGCCGGACAGGGTATAGCCACCATCCCCCAAGGGCGTATCGTATCCGAGGGGGAGGCGGCCGATCATCTCATGAACATCGGCGAGCCGGGCTGCCTCCAGCACCAGCCGCGGGTCGGAGTCCCGCATCCGGGCAATGTTGTCCCGGATGGTTCCGTCGAGGAGGGATACGCTCTGCGGCAAGTAGCCGACCATGTCGCCGAACGAACTGCGCTCCCAGAGATAGACGTTGTTGCCATCGAGGTAGACCCCGCCGGATGTGGGCTTGGTCACACCGATGAGCGCGCGCGCGAGTGTTGACTTGCCGGCTGCCGAAGGGCCGACGATGCCAAGCACCTCGCCGGGTGATAGAGTGAAGGACAGGCCCTTGAGTACAGGCACGTCGAAGCCGGGAGGCGCATAGACCAGCCGGTCGACCGTGAGTTCGCCCTGGGTCCGCGGCGTCGGTTTAGTTTCCCGCTTGGGAGCTTGGTTCTCGATGAGATCGCTGACGTTTTTCCAGGCGGAGATTGCCAAGACCCATTGCCGCCAGCCGTCGACCATCGAGTCGAAGGGAAGGAGCATGCGGCCCATGATGATGCTCGAAGCCACCATCGATCCGGGGCTCACTTCCTGCCGGATGACAAGGATTGCACCGACCGAGAGAACGGCAATCTGCATCGCATACCGGCAGGTGCGCGTGACGGATGCCATGGCACGGCTCCGGCGGGCCATGACGTCCAGAAGATCCTGTGTGTGCAATTGGGAATGGCGCCACCGTTCCGAGAGCGCCGGGAGCATCCCCATTGCCTCGATCGCCTCCGCATGCCGGAGGGTGCCGCTGATCTCGCCGAGATTCTGCACGGAGGATTCGTTGGCGCGCTTCATGGCTCGGCGCGTCAGGAAGTCGGACAACAGGCTGAGAGCGATGATGATGACAGCCGAGATCAGTGCCACAAGACCGTAGAGCCAATGGAGAGCGAAGAGGACTGCAAGGAAGATGGGGGCCCAAAAGGCCTCCAGCGGAACGCTGATCGCGCTTCCGACGATGAAAGTCCGGATATCATTGAGATCGCGGACCGTTTGGCCGGATTTCGAGATCCCTTTCGTCACGGATGCGGATATGGCAGCTTCCAAGACCGGAAGGTTCAGCTTTCTGATCAGCTTGCTTGCCATGACCTGGTAGGTGAGGGCGCGCACGTAATCGAGAATGCAATAAACTGTCAGGCCAAGGGCGGACACGATAATCAGCATGATCAGTGTGTCCGTGCTTTGACTATTCACAACCCGGTCATGCACCTGAAGCATGAAAAGAGGAACCGTCAACTGGAGCACGTTGATGACGGCGCTCAGGGCGGCGGCATAGACGACTCCGGTTGCAAACGCCCTGCGCCCCTGGTGGATGACGGCGGATGCTTCCGAACTGGCCGTTTTCTTCATGCAGGAGTGACTCCAAAAGAGGCAACGATGCGGCAGATCTAAATTTTGCCTAAAAGTTGTTCGAGAGGATTTATGAAACACAGATGGTAGAACGTCTACCCATAAAGTATGATTCGACGTACAATAAAAAGTCTCTGGCAGAGGAAACAACAATAAGGGCTCTCGCGATTATCCAAATTACTCTTTGGATATGAGGATGATGCCAAGAGAGCTGCTAAATTAGTTCGAAATTCGAACTAATTTATTTGATGGACGATGGGGTAAAACATGCAAAATATTTCGAACTCCTTGCCTTGGATTGTCGCGGAAAACGACCCGGAGTCCAACCTGCACGCCACGTTGCAGACCCTCTATCGAAGGAGCGACGAACGCGTGAACCGCGCTGAAGGCCATGAGTCGCCTCAAGCCGAGCCGGCAGGAATTACCCATATCGAGATCGTTCGCGTGATCGAAAGATTGCATCGACGGTCTCTCGATCTCGTACGGGCCGATCTGATCGAGGCTGGCATTGATGACCTGAGCCCGTCTCAGGTGATGATGCTATTCACAATCGGATCAAGCGAATTGTCGGTTCGCGATCTGATCGAGCGCGGGTATTATCTCGGATCGAATGCCTCCTATAGCCTCAAGCGGCTTGTCGAAGCCGAGTATGTTATTCGCACTGCCTCGGAGCGGGATCGCAGATCCGCTCGCATCCGGTTGTCTGATAAGGGGCGGGAGCTGTGCGACATGATCAGGCGGAACGACAAGACGTATCATCAGCTCGTCGCACGCAATGAGGCGGAGATTCGGGACCTTGAAACCACGTTCAGGACCCTGAAGCGAATCGAACAGGCATGGAGCAATGCCGTCCGCTACCGAGGGATAGCCTCAGATGAATGATCCTATCGTTTGATATCGGTGCTGCTCCTTGATCCAGAGTGGAAACACTCCACTCCGCCGACAGGGCGAGCAGGCCGGTTGGGGCCTGCTCACGGGGCCTTGGAAGCCAGACTGCTGATCGATGTGAGCTTCGGCGCCTGCGGCTGCCGCGGAAAGACCGCGGGTAAGCTCATGACGGTGTCGGCTCCTCCTGTCGGGCCGATGAACCGGCGGCTCGTGATGAGTGTTATGAAGGATTGAACCTGCATGTTGCAAGAGTTGATAGGAACTCGATCGGTACCGATTCGAAATTCGGAGTACCTGATTTTCGAGCCTCACTCGGACCGTAAGAAACTTCTGATAGTTTTCTCGTATATAAACCAGCAACTTGGGACACGAGCGCATTCCAGCTTCCTTCGCAATGTCGATTGCAAAAAACTCTTCCTGAACCCAGGCCTGAACGAATGGTACCAGTCGGGCGTTCCGGGTGTCGCCCCTTCCTATTCAGGCCTGCTTGCATTTTTGCAGGACGTGAGATCGCAGTTCGCTGATCACGAGATCCTGTGCCTTGGTCACTCCATGGGAGGCTTTCCGGCTCTAGGCATTGGCATTTGCATTGGAGCCGACCGCATATTGGCCTCTGCTCCGGAATATGTCCTGAACTTGCCAAACAGCCTAAGCATCCGACACTTGAGGGATACGCAGATCGAGTGTGGAGATCTGACGCCGGTTCTGTTGGCCAACGTCAGAAGTTCGATCACGATTTTGGTTGGAAGGCAGAACGAATTTGACATGGATGTCGCACGCCGGTTGAGCAAATTCCCACAGACCGATGTCATTGAATTGGAGACGGGACACAATACCTTTCCCTACCTGAAGGACGTCGGGAGGCTGGGAGCAACGCTGGAAGCCCTTGTTGAAGGTCAAGATATCCGTTCAATTGTTGCCGACGTATGATGCGACGGTGATGCTGCCTTTGTTGGTAGGCGCAATGCTCTCCGCAGTATTGAAGTTGAGACTGCCGCGAAAGCCGGTAACGCGGGCATGATGCTCGTAGGGCCCGCGTTTCCAGGGCGGCAGGTTCGGGCGCGGGAGCCTGTTCGGCCCGCGCAAGAGTGATCCGGAACTGAAAGCCATGTTCGACAAGACCATCATTGAGGACCGCCGATGCGACCATCGAGAAGCTCCCGATGACATACTTCGGCTTCGCCGTCACGCCTTGTTGACGCCGTCAATGCGATAAGTGTCGGAACCGCCATGGGTTTTGAAACACTGTGGTTTCAAGCTCAAGATCAACGCACTCTGAAAATGTGCTCAAGCCGCTCCAGTGCCGCTATGAGGGCGATGGAATCGGAGCCGAGCTCGTCCAGGATGTGACGCTCGAACGCCACAGCCTTTGGAACGATCTCGCGGTATGCCTTCTGCCCGAGTGCAGTGAGCGTCAGGATCGCTTCCCGCCGGTCGTCTTCGCTTTCGCGGCGCTTGAGCCAGCGTCGCTCCTCTAGCGCCCGCACGGCCCGGCTCACCTTGGTTTTATGCATGGATGAGTGCTGGCCGATCTCTTTGGCGCTGATTTCATCGAACTGACCAAGGGTAGCCAGTACGCGCCACTCCGGAATTGTCAGGTCATGACGCGGACCGTAGACGGAACGGAAGTCCTGCGAGACGGCCGCGGCGATCCGGTTGAGCCGGTAAGGCAGGAAATGCTCAAGCTGCAGTTTGGCCATGGCGTTGTTGGTTACAAAATTGACAGTTACAATTGTGACCAATTGTGGAGGTCCTGCCCATGAATGTCCAGAATCCATCCCTGCAGAATCAGGCGGCCGACCGGCTAGAGAGCGCAATCCAGCCCGGCTACATGTCCGGCTTCGGCAACGGCTTCGAGACCGAGGCGCTGCCCGGTGCGCTGCCCATTGGCCGCAATTCACCCCAGAAATGCGCCTACGGCCTCTATGCCGAGCAGCTCTCCGGCTCTCCCTTCACGGCGCCACGCACTACCAACGAGCGTTCCTGGCTCTACCGCATCCGCCCCACTGTCTCCCATTGGGGCCAGTTTCAGAAAGCGGATATCGGTTTGTGGCGCACGGCGCCCGCGGTCGAGGTGGAGGTGCCGATCGCGCCCATGCGCTGGAGCCCGATCCCGCTGCCCGATGAGAGCGTCTCGTTCCTGGAGGGCATCCGCACCATCACCACGGCCGGTGATGCCGGCTCCCAGGCCGGGATGGGCGCCCATGTCTATCTCATCACCCGTTCGATGGCGGATGAGTATTTCTACAATGCCGACGGCGAGCTGCTGTTCGTGCCGCAGCAGGGGAGCCTCCGGCTGTGGACCGAGTTCGGCATCATCGATATCGAGCCGGGTGAGATCGCCGTCATCCCCCGCGGTGTGAAGATCCGGGTGGAGCTCACGGGCGGGCCGGCGCGCGGGTACCTATGCGAGAACTACGGCGGAGCCTTCACCCTGCCGGAGCGCGGGCCGATCGGCGCCAACTGCCTGGCCAATCCGCGCGACTTCCTCACCCCTGTAGCGGCTTACGAAGACAAGGATACACCGTCCAAGATGTACGTAAAGTGGGGTGGCTCACTGTGGGTGGCGGACATGGATCACTCGCCCCTCGACGTCGTGGCCTGGCACGGCAACTACGCGCCCTACAAGTACGATCTGCGGCGCTACTCGCCGGTGGGGCCGATCCTGTACGACCATGCCGATCCCTCGATCTTCACCGTACTGACATCGCCCTCCGAGACGCCGGGCACCGCCAACATCGATTTCGTGATTTTCCCAGACCGTTGGTTGGTGGCGGAAAACACGTTCCGGCCGCCCTGGTACCACATGAACGTGATGAGCGAGTTCATGGGGCTGATCTACGGCGTCTATGATGCAAAGACCGGTGGCGGTTTTGTGCCGGGCGGAATGTCGCTGCACAACACTATGCTGCCGCATGGGCCCGATGTCGATGCGTTCGAGAAAGCCAGCAGTGTGGAACTGAAGCCTCACCGTCTGGAGGGTACGTTGGCGTTCATGTTCGAGACGCGCTTTCCGCAGAAGGTAACGGCCTTCGCGGCGCAGACCGAAGCGCTGCAGAAGGATTATGGCGCGTATGGCCATAAGCTGACGAAGCACTTCGATCCAAGCCGGCGATAAGTGGGACGATGATTGCGCCTGATCGTGTGCATGTCCCTAAGCACCAAAGCTTCGCACTCTCAGCCCATAGCTATCCGTTCATCTTGGAAAAAACCGTTCTCAAGGTGAACGGATCGAACTCGCGGGTATGATCGTTTCGACCGTGGGATCAATGGTATCCCACGGTTATCAGTAGCATGACTATTACTGGCCATTGATTCTGCAATCATTGTCCAGCTCAAACGACTACCGTAAGCCAAGTGCGGCCCATTCCTCCCAGGCGGTGGTATCTATTCTGCCACGCCTGCGGTTCGTCGCACGTCAAGGAACCTATTCGCACGCGGGCACGCTGGTGGATTGTTGTGGTGTGACTTGTGGACGAACAGTCAATTCGACTCGAAGCTGCGGATTGTTTGATCCAGGAGTTTCCCGGGTTCAGATGCAATTGATTGTAATTATTATAATTCGAAACAACAGATTTTAGGATGCTACCCTTGAATTGGAATAATTATAATTAAAATTGATATGGCATCAAAATATAGATCTATTCTAATATTACGATTTACTGTGGACTCTACGCAAAAGTGAAAGTAGAAGCTGCTTCCCAGCAGGATCGCCGCCGCCGATCCACGTGCCATTTTCCATGCCGTGTCATTGTGCAGGCATGCGGGACAGCAAAGGGGAGCTGACGTGTCCACAATCAAGACCATCACGATCAATGCATCGAATGCTGCGAGCGGCGTCGACCTCGATGCCTACTTCGCCACCTACTTCCAGGGGCTGCAGACTGGAGCATCAAGCTATTATGGCGGAACACCGGATCCTGCGCCCTTTGGATATCAGAACGGCACCCAAGTTGGATTCCGGTACAAGAACAGCTCAGGTGTGGAAACGAGCAAGCAGCTGCTGATCGAGGGCAAAAACCTCGCTTATGACTATGCCCACTACGGACCAGACAAGGGTCACGGCATTTCAGGTATGATCGAGTCGGTCACGTTCGGTACTCGGGATACGGCTCAGGCCGCAGGTCCCGCTGAATTGACAGGAGTTATCGCTGATTTGGCAATCTCCGGATGGAGCATCAGCTCTGCGCCCGGATCCGGAAACACCTCTGCGAACCCTGTCTACAACCTGTACAATGCGCTGCGGAAAGCCGGTTCCGATTCGACACTTGTCAATACAATCAACACGGTTCTAGACAGCTACGCACAGAACATCATCGGTTCGGGGCATTCCGATACATTCGCGGCCACTGTGAACGACGACACCATCCTGGGCGGCGGTGGAAACGACATGATCGACGGCGGCGACGGCAATGACGTCGCCGTGTTCTCCGGACGTCGTTCTGACTACATCGTCGTCCAGAACGGTAACGGTAGCTTTACCATTACGGACGAACGCAATGCCGGCTCTGAGGGCGTTGATACCGTCAGCAATGTTGAGAATTTTCAGTTCTCCGACGGCATCATCACATCCGACAATGTTGTAGCCCAGCAGGGCACCATCACCATTGATGCGAGTGGTGCCGACGGAATGGATTTTGAGGCCTTCATTCGTGGCGGCTTCACCTCTGGCGTCGAAGGTGCCGGTATGCCTGTCTTCGACAATTCCGGGCAGTTCACGGGCGAGGAGATGTTCATAGGCTATGGCGCCAGTCCTGCCGACAAATACGTCTTTGCCCATGGGAGCCTGCAGTATTCCTTCGGAACTCATACAGTTGCAGGCACGATAAACACGATCGAGTATGGGACGCGCGGAAGCGGAACATACGACAGTAATGGCTATTTCATCGGCGGCAAGGCTCAGCTGAAGATTGCCGGGCTTGATCTGTTCAACGCCGTCCCGACAAACTCTGCCGAAGAGGCCGTGATTGAAGCAAACGGGCCCGTTCACAATTTCGCTCTTGCCTACATGTATGGAAATGCGGCGAGCGCTGACCGTCTGAACAAGTACGCCGATGCTCTCGACAGCTACGCTCAGAAGTTCATTGGATCGGAAAAAACCGACTTTTATGCCGGGACTGACTTTACGGACACCATTTCCGGCGGTGGCGGCGATGATGTAATCCGCGCCACCAAAGGCAACGATACAATCGACGGCGGCAACGACTACGATCAGGTCATTTTCAGCAATGCCAGATCCGACTATGATGTGACCCGACAGCAGGACGGCAGCTATGTCATCGCTTTGAAAAGTGGAGAGGGAGCGACGACCCTGAAAAATGTCGAGGCAGCGACATTCTCGGATATAACCCTCGATACTGTCCGAAATCTTGAGCTTCCTGGCACACCTCCAAAGAACGTTGCCCTCTCCATCAACTCTGTGCTCGAGAGTGAAAAAGCCGGGCACACTATCGGTTTGCTCTCGGCAATCGATGCTGAAGGAAAGGTGCTGACTTTCACTCTTGCCAATGATGCGGGCGGCCTCTTCGAGATCGTGGGCAACGAGTTGAGAATTAAAGGCGAGCTGGATTACGAGACGAATAAGAAGCATGATATTAGGGTCAAGGTCAGCGATGCTGATGGCCATGTCGTTTTCAAAGACTTCTCGATCGCCGTCGGAAACGTCGATGAGGGTCCGGAGAATATCTCCATCTCAAAATCTACCATCTCAGAGACGACGGAAGTTGGAACCAGGGTCGGCGTGCTGTCTGCTGACGATCCAGAGGGCGGAACCGTTACCTATAGCCTCGTGAACAATCCCGGAAGCTATTTCAAGCTGACCGATGGCAAGCTTACCCTGGCCAGGGCACTCGACTACGAGAAGAAGCAGAGTCACACGATCACCGTTCAGGCGACAGACTCCACTGGCCAGTCGACCTTACAGACGTTCAAGATCGACGTCGATGACGTCACCGAAACAAAAGTCGGGACAGCACGCAATGATGTGCTGACGGGCAAGATCGGCCGGGACAAGCTGTCCGGGGGCGCTGGTTCCGACAAACTCTCCGGCAACGGTGGCAACGACTATTTGTATGGCGGCAGCGGCAGCGACAAGTTGACCGGCGGATTAGGGGCTGATGATCTCTGGGGAGGTTCTGACAGCGACAGCTTCATTTTCAAGTCGATCAAGGAAACGAGTGTCCTAAGCTCCGGGCGCGATACGATCTTCGACTTCTCGACCAAGCAGAAGGACCAGATCGACTTTGCAGCCATTGATGCCAATACGACAAAGGGCGGCAACCAGGCTTTCTCCTACATTGGGACGAAGGCATTTGGCGGGAAGGCTGGAGAGCTGCGGTATGAGAACGCAAAGAGCGACACCTATATTCACGGGGACGTGAACGGCGACAAGGTCGCAGATTTCACGATCCACCTGGATGATCGGGTAAGCCTCTCGAAGAACTACTTCATCCTTTGAGTCTCACGGTCGGAGGCAGGCCATGCCTCCGACCGTCTAATCAACCGCTTGTCTCTCAAGGGCTGTTTCTTCTGTGTCTGTGCTTCGCTCCAGCCATGTCTGGATCTATCTGACCCTAGCCGTCGTCGCGACCTCGGCCTTATCCGCAAAGGCGCAGGACGCGACGCCTGTCGGCGTGGGCGGCGATATGATGATCGACCTTGACGCCATCACGGTCACGGCGACCAAGGCAGGTGAACGTGTCTATGACGCGTTGTCGGCTTCGAGCGTCATCGGCCACGAACAGATTGAAACGCAAATCCAACCGAGAAGCACGGCTGACGTCCTGCGGCTGATCCCGAGCGTGACGACGCAGGCTGCTCCAGGAGATCCGGGCATAGGCGTCAACGTGCGAGGATTGCAGGATTTTGGGCGCGTGAACGTACTTGTGGACGGTGCGCGACAGAATTTCCAGCGTGAAGGCCATTCCGCAAAAGGCACCTTTTACTTTGATCCGGAGATGATGAAATCCGTCGATGTCACGCGCGGTCCCACCTCATCGATTTACGGATCGGGTGCCATCGGCGGTGTCGTGAGCTTCACGACGATTGATGCGGGCGACGTTCTGCCGGATGGAACCCATGTCGGCGGGAGGATCAAGGGAACATGGGAGACGAACGGGCATACCCCGCTTCTCCACGGCGAGGTCGCGGCACGTCCAAGCGAGATGTTCGATCTCCTTGGAGCCGCGACTTGGCGCAAGGCTGGAGATTACAGATCGGGGGATGGAACGACGGTCGATTATACGGCCCAGGATCTTCTCTCTGGTCTGTTCAAGACCCGGATCCGCCCTGATCCGAGTCAGGAACTGACCCTATCGGCTTTGCGCATTGCGAATGACTTCGATAATGGCCTTTCGACCCTCTACCGCACCAAGGCTGTGGCGGACACCTTCACGGCGGGATACCGATGGACGCCAGATTCTCCGGTCTGGGACCTGAGTGCCAAGGCCTATTTCAGCGGCACCAACGTGAAGCAAACCACGCTGGAGGGTCTCACGGCAGGAAGTGTGAAGACCTTTGACATCGGGACAGTCGGGTTCGACCTGTTCAATACGGCACGATTCGACACTGGATCGTTCAAGCATGAGCTCACCTATGGCGGTGATCTGTTCCAGGACGATGTGGAAACGAGAGACCCCGTTGGCAACAGCGATCAGCTCACCCCTTCGGGAGAGCGTCTCGTCTATGGCGCCTTCCTTCAGGACCACATGACGTTTTCTGAGTGGCTCGAGATCATTGGTGCCCTGCGATACGATTCCTACCGTCTGACAGGCGGCGCCATCAAGAATGAAGGCAGTCGACTATCGCCTAAGATCACGGTTGGAATCACGCCTTGGCGGCCCGTCACCTTCTATGCGAGCTACGCCGAAGGCTACCGCGCTCCGGCTTTGACCGAAACCCTGATCGACGGCTTTCATCCGCCGCCACTGAGTGCCGGGCGGTTTTTTCCAAATCCCGATCTGAAGCCCGAGATTGCCCACAACATTGAAGGCGGAGTCAATCTGCGATTCGATGATCTGATCGTTCCAGAAGATCGTCTACGTATGAAGCTAGGCATTTTTCACAATCGGGTGGATGATTATATCGAGCAGGTCTTCACGCGCTTCCCGATCCCAGGCGGCTATCAGTACAGGAATATCGCGGAAGCTGTGATCGATGGCTTCGAGGCGGAGGGGGTCTATGACGCCGGTTCCTATTTCGTTGGGATTTCCGGCCATATCCTTCGTGGAAGGAACAGCCGCACGGACGAAGACCTCGTCAAAGTTCCGCCGAACCGTCTGACCGGTACCCTGGGCTTTCGCCGCTATGACGGTCGGCTGGAGTTCGGAACTCGCGTGGCCCTCGTCGGAGCCAAGGACAGAGCGGAAGATTTCGGCTTCGTCGGAGACTCTTATGCCCTGGTCGATCTCTTCGCCAATTGGAAAGTCAACGAGCGCATGACGGCGGGCCTCGTGGTGGAGAACCTCTTTGATCGGCAATACACCGAGTATCTCAACGGGAATCCAAGCCCGGGATTCAATGCTAAGGCGTCCTTGTCGGTCAAGCTGTACTGAGCTGGGAGGGAAATTAATCGCATGTGGAATGTGCCACGCTGATTTGAGGAAGCAGTCATGACAATCACCATCAAGTTGACCGCAAGCAGCTCAAACAAGGGCGTTAGCTTCAACAGCTACATGAAGAGCTATTTCAAAGACTTTTCATTTGAAGGATGGCCGTACATCCTCGGTGGGTCGGGAGAGTTCAAAGGGTCCCAGATTGTTCTGCTCGACAACATGAACGGTCGCAACACCAAGACCATCGTTGTCGATGGCCGTTCCATTGCCTATGATCTGGCCAAGCATGTCGTCAGCGGAACGGCAACCACAATACGCCTCGGCACTCTCGGGAACAGCTACAAGGAATCGGGCGAGTTCACCGAGGACTCCGCAGGACGGATCACGAAAATCTCGGCGCAAGTGCAGATCTCCGGATTGGCAATTGCCGGTACCGAGTTCCACTCGCTCGTGTCCGGTCTCATGGGTGGCGTCAGTTCAAGCCGGAAAGCCAATCCGGCGGTTCTCAATGCGGCGCTCGCCGACGAGGCTCACAATGTCGCTGGCTCCAGCGCCAGTGATACCTATACCGGAACCCGCTTCAGCGACCGGATCAAGGGCAATGCCGGCAATGACCAGCTGACAGGTGGGGTTGGAGGGGACGATATCTGGGGTGGAGCAGGATCGGACACCTTCATTTTCAAGTCAGTCGAGGATACCACCGTCAAGAGTTCCGGGAGGGACACGATTTTTGATTTCTCAGTTCACCAGAGGGACAGGATCCACTTGTCGTCCATCGACGCGAATGCACTCGTAGGCGGAAACCAAGGCTTTGAGTTCGTCGGTGCGCGGGCCTTCAGTGGCAGGGCAGGAGAGCTGCAATACAATAAAGGACCGAGTGATACGTATATCTCCGGGGATGTGAACGGCGACAAGGTGGCGGATTTCATGATCCACCTCGATGATGCCATCGATGTCACCCAGAGCTATTTCGTTTTGTAAGGTGCCGTCAACAGACGGCAAGGCATCCGATGTACCTGATGACCTTGGGCGGAATATTTGCCAATCCGCCCTTTTCTCGACGGGCCGCAGAATGCATCGCAAACTCCCTATCCGCATGCTCCTGTAATATGGCTGCGGGATATTTTCCTTAGAACTGCGGGCATGCGGAATGATTGCCCCACGTAGCGGGTCCAGAGTCAGTCAGAAGAGATATCTCGTCAACAACTCAGGCTTGCACAATCACCGACAAAGCCCATCTGCCGGCGGTCCATCCTTTTGAGATTTCATTCCGGTAGGAATGGGTGAACGAAAGAGCTATCATCCCTTGGACACAAGGGCTCAGCTGTGTACCACTCTCGGGACGGCGCCAGCGTTTCCGACATCTGGATCGACGCCGCCGCGGCGTCGGGGAGCCGCTCTGAGCCCGAACCATCCATTGTCTTTCCGGACAAGGACGTTCTCTTCAATGCAGAATTCAGACGCTCTGGACCCGATCTCCTGCTGACGAGGCAGGAGACAACAGCGGTGATCCTCGATTACTTCAGGGGAGATCGGCGTCTGAACATCACGACGGTGGAAGGAGCAAGCCTTACGGCGGAAACCATCGAGATATTGGCAGGCTCCTTTCTGCAAGAGCGATATGCCCAGCTCTCGAGCACCCCTGCTCTCCGCGCGCCAATCGGCCGGGTCGAGAAGACATCAGGAACGGCAACAGTCCTGCGGAACGGTGTATCGGTCGACTTACAGGTCGGCGACATGGTCACCAAAGGGGATGTCGTTCAAACGGGAACGAATTCGTCACTGACAATCAAGTTCAATGACGGAACGGTCTTCAGCCTGTCCGCCAGCGCCCGAATGGTGTTGAACGATATGGTTTATGCTGCGGATTCGAGCTCGAATTCTGCGCTGTTCACCCTCGTTCAAGGTCTGATCGGGTTTGTCGCGGGGCGGATCGCCAAAACCGGCGACCTCAAGGTCGATACCCCCGTGGCCACCATGGCGATCAGGGGAACAGCCGTGCAGGCGGAGGCTGCGGCCGTCAATGGCGCCACTCGATTTTCGCTTCTGACTGAGCCGGATGGGACCGTCGGTTCATTCTTCCTGCTCGATAAGAGCAACCCGTCTCGCGTTATCGCCCTGATGTCGGATGCACGAACTTCGACGCTCCTGACGCCTGTGGCCGGTGCCGAACCTCGTATCACACAGATCACCAAGACCGGTGACGACATTCGGGGTGAAGTGGACTTCGTGCGGGATCTTTTCCAGGTATTTGCTCCTGAACCTCGTCAACGGAGGGGCAGCAGTGATTTTGAAGGCGGCCCGATCATTCCGGCGAACCTCCTTTCACCTGTCGATACACCCGACCTGTCGGAATTCGTCGTCGCCATACCCGCAGCGGGACGCGCATCACCCCGCGACCTCTCTCTTCCGGCGGTCGCTACAGGGCCTGCCGAGATCTTTGGAGAGGCAATCGAGGACGGGCCGCTCGCGCGCCTTGGTGCGTTCCCCGATTCCATCACCTCAAACGGCACGGTATGGCCGCTTGTGATTGTGCCCGGCGTGTTGCCGCCCGGCGTTAGATACATCGAAGGTTCGCGAATCTTCTCTCTCAATCCCTCGCACCCGGCCTATCAGCGGCTCGGGGAGGATGAGGTTCAGACGGTTACCGTCGAGTACGTACTGCTCATCGATGACGATGTCCGCATTCCAGCTTCGATCTCCTGGACTGTTGCGGGTCGCAACGATGCTCCGATTGCCGCGAGTGATCGCATTGGCAATGTGGATGAGAGTGGACGCACGATCCTGAACCTGCGCATCAATGACCGCGATGTTGACGACGACTTTCTGAGCATCACACACTGGACAAACCCGCTCGAAGGCTCCGTCTCCCGCAACTTGTCCGGAGATCTTGTTTTCAATCCTGGCACTGCATTTCAGGCTTTGAGTGCCGGAGAGACGGCAACCGTGACTTTCGCCTACAGGATCTCCGATGCCAAAGGAGGAAGCGATACCGCGAATGTCACCGTGCAGGTCCGCGGAACGGGGACATTCTCAGCGCCTCTCATGTCCGCCTCACGGGGTGGATCGCTTGCGTTCAACAACCAGCCGGTCTCGCTCACGATCGAGGCGCCGTCGGCAACCACGACCGCCACTGCGAACCTTGATCTGACAATCGGTCTGGGTGCGGTCCTGCAGCCGCAGATGAATATCCTTTATCTGGTCGACATCTCGGGAAGCACGTCGGGAACGTTCGAAGGAACGCCGGTCGGCGATCTCAACGGTGACGGCCGCAGCAATACCATCCTCGATGCAGAAATCGCGAGCTTGATTGCGTTGACCGGGAGGATCAGAGGACTGGGGTTCTCGCCAGCCGATGTCACGATCACGGTGATTCCCTTCAATGGCAGCGCCGACCCCGCGGACGCCTCGGCCGGAGGCATCGTGAACGCGGCGACGTTCAATCTCGGAGCCATGGGAGAAGACGCGATCGCAGATCATTTGAGGGGACTGGATGCAGGGGGAGGAACGAATTTCGCGGATGCCTTGCGAGCGGCCAATGCCAGATTGCAGGGACTGGATCAGGGTGGAGAGAAGAACTTCCTGTACTTCCTTTCAGACGGCAATGGGCAAGGCGCGATCGATGCCGAGCTTGCGACGTTGAACGATGTCTACAGAGCGCAGATCACGGCCCTTGGCGTCGGCGGGAATGCGGGTCTTTCGCGACTGAATGACATCGACAACACGGGCGGCGCCTCGCTCCTGACGTCGCCCGATCAGATCGATCTCTCCGTCCTCGGAACGCCGCTTCCGGGCGGTACGGTCGCTGATCTCGACATCTTCGTGAACGGGTCGGAGCTCCTGGAGTTCGGCCCGGAGGATCTTGTCTCGACGCCCGATGGGTTTGCCCTCGATGCCTCTGTCGGCGGCCTGAGGCGACTTGTGGGTGATGGAAACACAGTATCTGCCATCATCACCTTCGCGAGCGGCGAAGTGCTTGCGACGGAGCTGACGATCGCGGGCGCTCTGCCCCGATCCACGGATATCATCCTGTGAGGGAACGATGCCGCATCCATCACTTGTGTTCAGGCCGTTCTGCAGGAGCGAGGCCTTCCAGGAGATACCGTTGCGGATCCTGAGGGCTAAGGAGGGCGCCCCCGCTGCAGGGATGACCGGCCCAGCGGGGCTGCCATCGTGACCGCTCTGTTGAAGAGACTTCGCCGCTTCGGAATCGGCCGGATCCTCAGCCTCCAGCTTCTCCTCGGTCTGCTCGCATTGCGGGTGTGGGACCCCGGACCTGTCGAAGCCCTCCGTCAGAAATCGTTCGACCTTTATCAGTTCATGCATCCGCGCACCGAGCGCCAGGATCTCGTCGGCATTGTCGACATCGACGAGCGGAGTTTGCGTGTCCTGGGGCAATGGCCCTGGCCGCGCACGGTGATGGCCGACATGGTTTCGAAGATCACGGAGCTCGGCGGGACGGTCATCGGCTTCGACGTGCTCTTTCCGGAGCCGGATCGGAGCTCTCCCGAAGTTGCGGCAAGGACCTTCCAGGGGCTCGATGACGCAACGCGGGAAAGGCTTCAGCATCTTCCCGGCAACGATGCCGCCTTCGCCGAAGCGATCCGGTCGGCCAAGGTCGTTCTGGGACAATCTGGCTATCGTGTCTCGGGGGCGACCGCGATCGACCGGCCGCCGCAGCAGTCGCCCATCGCCACCCTGGGCCTGGATCCCCGCGCGTTCCTGGTCGACTTTCCGCAGCTGCTGCGAAATCTTCCCATTTTGGATGATGCCGCTCAGGGACACGGTCTTTTCTCGATCATCCCCGAGGGGGACGGCACCGTGCGCCGCATTCCGGTCGTCGCGGTGGCAAACCAAACGGTGGTTCCGTCGCTGTCGCTGGAAATGCTCCGAGTGGCCACGGGGGCAAGCACCATTCTCGTCAAGACGGATCCGAGCGGGGTGCGGAGCGTCAGCGTGCACGATTTCGAGATCCCGACCGACGGCAAGGGACGGATCTGGATTCATTTTTCGGCCCCCGATCTGAGCAAGTACATCTCCGCCGTCGACCTCCTGCAGGGTCGGGTTCCTGCCGCGCGCGTGGCCGGAAAGATGGTGCTGATCGGAACATCGGCCGCCGGTCTCCTCGATCTCAAGGTCACTCCGGTTCACCCGGCGCTTCCCGGGGTCGAACTGCACGCGCAGCTTCTCGAGAGCGCTCTGACGAACTCGACCCTGAGCCGGCCCAGCTATACGGCTTTCGCCGAGATCCTGTTGGCCGCATTGATGGGCCTGACCGTCATCGGGTTCGCGCCTAAGGTGAATGCGGGGCCGCTCTTCCTGCTCGGAGGCACGATCGCCGCTCTCATGTTGAGCGTGTCGTGGTATTGCTTCTCGTCGCTCGATCTCCTGATCGACTACACGTTCCCGCTGACCTCGAGCTTTCTCGTCTATGCCGTCTTGGTCTGCACGAACTACATGACCGTGTCCGCCGACCGACGCTGGATCAGATCGGCCTTCAGCCAATATCTCTCGCCCGACCTGGTCGAGCAGCTCGCGCATTCGCCTGAGCGGCTGACTCTGGGCGGCGAGCAGCGCGAGCTGACCGTGCTGTTCTCCGACATCCGCGGCTTCACGGCCATCTCGGAAACGTACAAGGACGATCCGCAGGGTTTGACCGCTCTCATCAACCGTCTGTTCACGCCCCTGACCAAGGACATCGTGAAGCATCGAGGAACGATCGACAAATACATGGGCGACGCGATCATGGCCTTCTGGAATGCCCCGCTCGCCGATTCTGCCCATGAGGCGCATGCCTGCGAGGCGGCCCTCACGATGCAGGAGAGCCTCGAGGCGCTCAACGACGAGCGCCGGCGTGAGGCTGCGGACGGGCAGCCCGTGACGCCGCTCCGGATCGGGATCGGCTTGAACACCGGCGTGTGCGTCGTCGGAAATTTCGGCTCCGACCTGCATTTCAATTATTCGGTCCTCGGCGACACGGTCAATCTGGCGTCCCGCCTGGAGGGGCTGACGAAGCAATACGGCGTGCTGATCATCATCGGGGAGAAGACCGCACAGGCGGTGCGGCCGCAATTCGCCGTGCTCGAGCTCGATCATCTGCAGGTCAGGGGCAAGCAGGAGCCCGAACGCATCTTCGCGTTGCTGGGACGCTCGGACATGGCCGCCGATCCTGTCTTCACGGCGCTTCTGGAGAAAAACGAGGCCATGCTCCTCGCCTATCGATCCCGCGAGTGGTCGCAGGCGCTCGAGACCATCCTCCTGTGCCGCGAGGCCGGCAAGACATTCGGGCTCGACGAGTACTACGATTTCTCCATTCAGCGGATCCGGCACCAGATCGAATCCTCCGCGTCATCCAAGTGACGGTGCCTTCCGCGGTTCGCCCCCAGCCGCCCCGTCGCTGCGGATGAGCTGATCTCGCTGGGCGAGATCCGGAAACCAGAACCGCCACAGGGCCGCGAGCATGATCGTGCCGATCCCGCCGATCACGACCGCCGGCGACGCTCCCACCAGCCACGCGAGCGTTCCCGACTCGAACTCGCCGAGTTCGTTGGAGGCGCCGATGAACACCGTGTTCACCGCCGCCACGCGCCCGCGCAACTCGTCCGGAGTCTCGGCCTGCACGAGGGTCTGGCGCACCACCACGCTGACCATGTCGGCCGCCCCGAGGATCGCGAGCAGCACCAGGGTCAGGCCGAAGCTGGTGGACAGGCCGAACCCCACCGTCGCCAGGCCGAAGACGCCCACGGCCTGCAGCATGCGCAGGCCCGCCCGGCGGGAGAGGAGCGACGAATGGGCCAGCACGACCGCCATGATGACGGCGCCGACGGCCGGCATGGAGCGCAGCAGGCCGAGCCCCCACGGGCCCACATGGAACACGTCGCGGGCGAAGATCGGCATCAGGGCCGTGGCCCCGCCGAGGAGGACGGCGAAGAGGTCCAGGGAGATGGCGCCGAGCAGCAGCGGCTTCGCGCGCAGGAAGACCAGGCCCGCAACCAGGCGGGACCAGGTCACGGGCTCCCGTTTGGCGTCCGCCGGGCGCAGGCGCAGGGCGGCGACGAGCAGGGCCGCGAGACCGAAGCATACGGCGGAGCCCAGGAACGGCGCCGTGGGATCGACCGCGTACAGGATGCCTCCGACCGCCGGCCCGCTGATGGTGGCCACCTGCAGGACCGAGGAGTTCCACGCGATGGCGTTGGCGAGATCGCCCGCCGGCACCAGGCCTGGGACGATGGCCTGGGCGGCGGGATTACCGAAGGCCCTGGCGGCCCCGAAGGCCACCAGCAGGCCGTAGATCGGCCACAGGCTCGGCACCCCCGCATGGACCTGCGCGAGGAGCCCGAGCGAGATCAGGGTCATGCCCGAGAAGACCAGGATGAGGATCACGCGCCGGCTGTACCGGTCCGCCACGAGGCCGGTCACGAGCACGAGGGCGATGGTGGGCAGGAACGACGCGAGCCCGACCAGGCCGAGGCTCAGCGCGCTGCCGCTGGAATCGTAGACCAGCCAGGCTACCGCGACGGTCTGGATCTGGATGGCCAGCGCCATGGCGAAGCGGGCTGCGCAGAACAGCCGAAAATCCCTGTGGCGGAAGGCCGCCCAGCCCTTGGCTCCCATGTCTTGGCTCGCGCTCCTGCCTGGATGTGGCGAGGGTTCTTTAACGCATCCTGCGCCGTTGAGGACTCGTTTTTCCGCATCGTGCGCCGGCTGAAAAGGCGGGCCTCGCACGAATCCGCGGGAGCGCGGCCCCGGCGATACGCTAGAGATGCCGCCTGAGCAGAGCCTCGATGGTGGCGCGCTCCTTGATCCAGACCGCGCGGTACTCCTGCATCTCCTCCAGCACCGCATCGGCGAAGCGCTTGCGGTGCTCGAAATAGCAGGGCGGGCCGAGGCCGCCCTTGCAACGGCCCTCGTTGCGGCAGCTGCGCTTGCGGCAGGTCTGGGGCATCCGGATCACGTCGGCGAGGCGGCGCAGGGTGTCGTCGGGATCGGGCAGGTCCGAGAGGATGTGCCGAACGCGGCTCATGATGAAATCTCCGGGAATGAATGGCTTGAAGAGGAATGGCCCAGACAAGGGCGTGCGCCTGCGGCCCGGGGCTGGATCAGCCCCGGGCTTTTAGGCAATCGAGGGTGGCGCGAGTGGCAGCCCGGCTCGATGGCTATGGGAAGATGGAAGAGCCGGACGGCGCCTCGCGCACGGCTTTTTTAGGCGGACAGGAGCGGCAGGCTCAGTCAACCGCCGCAGGCGTGGTCCGTCTCGTGCAACGGGGGCCTGCGACCGGTCCCGACCACCCACCGGGCATCCTGGGCCTCCTGTCGGGGCGGCGTGCGAGACCACCCCACAGGACCGTGCCTGCTCCCACGCTGCGACGCCTCGAGCGCGCCCCTCACAGGAGCAGATCTGAGCAAGGGTCTAACCCATATGCAACACAGTGTCAAGAACAAAGAGCGAACATTGTCCACATCCTCAAGGTCATCACCTCCTCGGACGTGATCCGGGGACCGTGCCGGTGATCCCTATTAAGTGCGATGCTCCAAAAAGATCGGGATGGCCGGGACTGATCCCCGGATCAAGTCCGGGGACGGCCATGATCTCCAGGATGTCAGGACCGTTGATCGCGACCGGACTAGCATCCCGCTTCACGGTGGGCCGGCCCGCACGGATCCCCGGATCAAGTCCGAGGCCGGCCATGACGTCGAGGGTGCGGCTAGGGCTGCCGATGCCGCGATCTGCCCCCTCGGCCCTCATTCTGAGGAGGCGCGCAGCGCCGTCTCGAAGGAGGATCGGCAGAGCACTGGGGATGCCCGCGTCCCGGATCGAGGCCGGGGCCAGCGCATCGAATCGGGGCAAACGCCTCTTTTTAGGCGCGCTATGGGGAGAGACGCGTAAGCGGCACCCTTTCCGGCACGTCGGGTAACCGGCCGGCCCGCCCACTTCGCACCCCGGACCAGGGCGGCAGGCCACCGGGAAGGAATGCACCGCCTGTCCCGAAAGGCCGCCGTCGCGCGGACCTCGCGCTCGCCCAGCCTCGGCGCGATGCGACATGATTGCAAATTAGCAAGGATCAGCTTGCAAATTTGTATGATCTTTTCCGGGCGGAGGGGCGTCCGGGCATGGACGCTCGCCCCGATGCCGAACGTGCCGCCTGCCCAAGTCGCAGGATCTCGAATCTCCAGGAAATGCAAGCCGTTCAGGCGTCCGGCCGCAAGCTTGAGCACCGGTGGATTAGGCTAAGCTTCCCAGGCTCCTGCTCCCCTACGGCAATTTTCAGTAGTCAGGCATAGGAGGGTACTGCAACCACAAGTAGCTTAAGCATTTTACTTATATAACATTGCCTTCTCCGTGCCCTGCGATATGTTACGTAATATTAAATCATTTCCGCCGGCCTCCTGGGCTTCGGCGAGCGTGCGTAACGACAAGGGCAAGGGGACGTCATCATGAACAAGCCTGTTTTCGAGAACGTCATTGGAGAAGCTGTCGACGTCGGCAATGTGCTGGACGATACGCTGGCCGGCGGTGCGGCAGCGCACATCCCGGCACCCGCGACACCCCCCGCCCCGAACGACGCTCATACGGGCCGCGCCCTCGACCTGCCGCAGGACGAGAAGGACGGGCGGCGCTCCATCGAGGCCGCCTCGCAGGCGCCGGTTTCGTCGCACGAGACCCCGAGGGCGCAGAAGCAGGCGCCGGCGGAGCAACGCGATGCCACGGTGCGGAGCCTCGCAAACGATGGTCATTCGGGAGCGACATCCGCCCGGCAGGCGTCCAACTCAAGCGATGCCGCTTCGGCGGCGCAAGTTGACGGTGTGTCGGCTCGCGCGGAGGATTTGTCACGTGCGGATAACGGATATCTGGGAGCCGAAGATCGCTCGCTAACGTCTGATGCGCCCTCAGACGGCGGTGCGCCTGTGACCACCCTCGCATGGCAGACGGTGCCGGGAACTCCTGGAGACGACACCATCAATTATCGTGATGCCATTATTGGCCCGAACATCCAATACCTCTTCGATCTGCATCACGGGAACGACATCTGCTGGGGCTCTTGGGGCTCGGACCAGTTCTGGGGCGGCCATGGCGATGACTATCTCGTCGGCTTCGGAGGCAACGATACCTTCTGGGGTGGCGAGGGGAACGACACCATCAGCTGGGCCGAGGATACAGACGTCTTCTCGGTAGGGGTTTTTGTGGCTCAGAGAAGTCGTCCGACAGATCCAGTTGTAGATGTATACCGCTATAGTGGGCCCGGTGAGGACGATGTCGTTCATATCAACGAAGTCGAGGCATTCGTCCTTGCGAATGACGCGGGCGGCCGTGACGCTTTCTATGGCAATAATGAAGATACGGTCAAAGGGTGGACCGTCCTCGGCATGGCCGGCGGAGATGGGCTCAGGGGCGGCGGTGCCCGCGATATCCTGGATGGAGGATTTGGTAGCGATGCTGTCGAAGGTATGGATGGTAACGACGTTCTCTTCGGCAGTCGAAACGAGAACGGCCAGTCTGTCGATGACGGTGCCGTGGATGTTCTTTGGGGTGGCGGTGGAGACGATTGGCTAGAGGGCAGCGCCAACGACGTCCTGATAGGCGACCTCGGAAACGACACCTTGGTTCGCGGATGGGTGCGGTATGATACCTATACCTATGTTCATCCGACAGGAGGTCCAACTCCCTCTTCCTTCAACTTCACCTACACCGACGACAACTTCGGCCGCACGGTCAATCTCGTCACTGGAAAAGTCATAGGCGATGGCTACACCGATTCACTGATTGGCGTGCACCATGTCTCGACAGGCAATGGCGCCGACAAGCTGATTGCCGCCGCCGCGTTCGGCGCCTGGTTCGAGGCCGGTGGGGGCAACGACAGCCTCTATGGCGGAGCCAGCAACGATACGCTCCATGGCGGAACGGGCGACGACACCTTCTACGGGTCCGGCGGCAACGACACCATCAACGGTCAGGGCGATTCCGACACCCTCGATTACAGCGCGCTGGGCGCCTCCGTGATTGTCGATCTGGCGAGCGGTTACGCGCTCAAGACGTCCAGGGAAGCGGACGTGATCAGCGGCATCGAACATGTCATCGGCACGAACTTCAGTGATCCGACCACCGGCAAAGGCGATAAAATCATCGGCAACGGCAACATGAACAGTATCTTGGCCGGTGCTGGAGGCGACACCATCGACGCCCGAGGGGGCAACGATTTCGTCAACGGCGAGGGCGGCGACGACAGCATCGCCGGCGGCGACGAGGACGACGCGCTCTATGGCGGGGACGGCAAGGACACCCTCGACGGCGGCAACGAGCACGACAAGCTCTATGGCTGGATCGGCGACGATCTACTGATGGGCGGATTGGGGAACGACGAGCTCTGGGGCGAATGGGACAACGATCTCCTTCTGGGTGGAGGGGGAGACGACACCCTTGACGGCGGCGAGGACAATGACGTGCTGCAAGGAGAAGCCGGGCTCGACAATCTGCGAGGGGGCGTCGGCAATGACAAGCTGTTCGGCGGTGCCGATGCCGACACCCTGGATGGCGGCCGGAACGACGATTTGCTGGAGGGGGGCACCGGCAATGACAGCCTTGTCGGCGGCTCAGACACCGGCAACGATATCCTCAAGGGCGGCGACGGCGCCGACACCATGGCCGGCGGTGCGGGCAACGACGAGTATCATGTCGACAACACTGCCGACGTGATCGTGGAGGTCGCCGCTGTGGGCGTGGACACGATCTACACCTCCGTCGACTGGGACCTTAGCAAGGGCGGCTCCGTCTATGTGGAGAACCTGACGGCCGAAGATGGTTTTACCGATGTCAAGCTGACCGGCAACGCGAGTGCCAACCTCATCATCGGAAACAGCGGTAAAAACGAGATCAGTGGCGGCGGCGGCGCCGACACGATGCGGGGCAAACTCGGCAACGACACCTACCACATCGACAGCCTGGATGACATTCCGCAGGAGTACAACGGCGAGACTGAAGGCTGGGATACGGCCTTCATCTATGTGAAGAACTTTGATGCCCGCAAGCTCGCCAACATCGAGGATGTCAGAGTCGTCGGAGGCGGATCCGTCGATGAGGCACCGGAGTTCACGGACGACAGCGACACGGCCGTTACGATCAATGAGATCTCCTCGGGTATTGTCGCGCATGTGGAAGCAACCGACGACGGCAATGGCGGCACCATCGGCTACGAGCTTCTCAGCCACGCGGACAAGTTCGACATCGACGAAGACGGCAATATCGTCCTGAAGGCCCCGATCGACTACGAGACCACCACGTTCGAATACGACAACAGCGGGCAGGCCTTCCTGCGCGTGGTGGTGCGGGCGACTGAGAGCGAGACCACCATCACGTCGGACCCGCACGAGGTCTGGGTCTATGTCCAGGACTCGAACGAAGCCCCGACCAGCATCACCTATAGCGGCACGCTCGAGATGGACGAGGATGCCCTGCCGAATACGCCGATCAGCCTCCCGCCGGACGTAACCGATCCGGACGCGGGCGACACGGTGTTCCTCTTCCAGCTCCTCGATCTGAACGGCAACATTCTCAACGACCAGGCCATATTCATGATCGACCCCGAGACGGGCGTGATCAGGCGCGGCAACGGCATCATACCGGACGCCACCGTGGCGACGGATTACCAGTTCTTCGTGCGTGTGATCGACCGTGCGGGCGATGGCCTTCCCTTCACCACGCCCCAGCCGATCACGATCACTGTCCATCCGGTCGAGAACCACCGGCCGGGCGCGCCGGCGCTGCTGACGGACCCGCCGGAGATCGCTGAGAACACCACCGGCTCCATCGGCCAGGTGCGATCTCTCGACGACAACAATGGCGGCCCGCTCCGCTATCGCATCGTGACCGGCGACGACAAGTTCGACATCGACGAGGAAAGCGGCCAGATCACGCTCACCGAGGCGCTCGACTACGAGTCGCTCGACGTGGACGACGAGGGCAACCACTACATCTACGTGGAGGTGCAGGCCTACGAGCGCGATGCGGGCAAGGAATCCGACGTCACGCGCATCAAGGTCATCGTCACCAATGCCAACGATGCGCCGAGCGCGCCCGTGCTCGACGGCGAGGCGACCGTGGCCGAGAATCCCGGCGACAACACGGTGGTCGGGCGGATCCTCCCGTCGATTGACCAGGACGGCGACGCGGTGAGCTTCGTCTTCGCGTCCAACATCCCGGGCGCCGATGCGGGCGGCCGGTTCCTGATCGACGCGAACGGCAACATCACGGCGCATCCCGACGCGGTCATCAACTACGAGGCCTTCGGCCAGGACCCGTATCTCCACGACGACGGCGCCGGCAACCGGTGGTACGAGCTCTGGGTCGTGGCGACGGACGGCCAGGCCTCCTCGGCTCCCGTCAAGATCATCGTGGAGGTCACCGACGCCAACGACAAGCCGACCGACATCGCCCTGTCGAACGACACCATCCGGGAAGACGCGCAGCAATTCGCCGAAGTCGGCGAGCTGAGCGCCGTGGACGAGGACGGGCACGAGGTTTCATACCTCTTCCTGTGGGAGTCGGATGGGCAGCTCCACGACACCAGCGAGGACGGCGCCTTCGCGATCGCCGAAGGCCGCGTCATCGTGCAAGACCCGCGCAAGATCCAGATCATCAACGGCGACACCTACAAGGACTTCAAGTACACGGTCGTCGCGTCGGACGGGTATGGTGGCGAGACGCCGGTCGAGATCACGATCCGCGTCAACAACGTCAATCCCAACAACAAGGACCCCTACGAACTGCGATTCGCCGACGGCCCGCCGCATGAGGCGCTTGTCGAGGAGAACGACCAGGGGGCGGTTCTCGGCATCCTGTCGGCCAAGGACGACGACAACGCCGTCGAGACCTTGAAGTACACGATCGCCGACGACCCGAGCGGCAACTTCGAGATCGTTCGGGACGAGGCGACCGGCAAGTACAAGCTCAAGCTCAAGGACGGCGTGGCCCTCGACTACGAGGCGGAGGATAGCTACACAGTCACGGTCAAGGTGGAGGACCCGCAGGGCGCGTTCGTCACGCAGAACTTCACGATCAACGTGGACGACGTGTGGGATCTGACGAACCACGATCCCTACAGCCTGACCTTCGACGACAACCAGACCTCGGCCGGCGTGATCGAGCACAAGGAGGGCGCGATCATCGGCACCCTGCTCGGCAAGGACGAGGACGCGAACGATGCGGGCCGCCTGACCTATCACATTCAGGCGGATGTCAGCGGAAAGTTCGATATCGTCGACAATGTGCTCAAGCTCAAGGAGGGCGAGAGCCTGGATCGGACGACCCAGGCCACCTACACGGTCGTGGTCCGGGTCGCGGACGCCCATGGCGGCCACCGGGATCAGGAGTTCACGATCAACGTCCTGCCGGACAACGACGGCAATCAACGGCCGACGAACCTCACCTTCGACAACCCCGGTCGCACACGCGAGGCGACGATCGACGAGAACCAGCGCGGCATCGATATCGGCGCCCTGCTCGGCGAAGACCCGGACAACGCCGTCACCGACCTGGAGTACTCGATCGCGCCCGGCGGCGACTCCCTCGGCTATTTCGAGGTGGTCGGCTCCATGCTCAAGCTGAAGGACGGCGCCGCCTTCGACTACGAGAAGATGGTCGACGGCCACAAGTACTACGAGATCACGCTGCGGGTGACCGACCCGCAGGGCGATTTCCTGGACAAGACCTTCAAGATCAACATCGATGACGTGACGACGGAGGATCCGGACAACAACGACCCGACGAGCCTCACCTTCATCACCGGCGGGAACGAGGCGACGGTGCGCGAGCACCAGCCCGGCGTGCTGGTCGGCGTCCTTATGGGCCAGGATGCCGATGCGCACGATCTCGGAAAGCTGCGCTACGAGCTGAGGGACGACGCCACCAAGAAATTCAAGGTGGTGGGCAACGAACTGAGGCTCAAGGAGGACCAGAGCCTCGATGTGGACGAGGGAACTGAGCACAACGTGACCGTCCGCGTGTGGGACGCTCACGGCGGCTTCCTCGACAAGACCCTGACGGTCAATGTCGTACCGGAGAACACCATGAACCAACCACCACGGATTGTCGCCGGAAAGAGAGGGTTCGAGGTCGCCGACAACAGTACCGTCAAGCCGTTCGAGTTCCTCTCATACGAGGATGCGGAGGACGATATCCTGACCGTCTCCGTCATCTGGGCGCCCGGAGCGGGCAAGTTCCAGAACGTGCCTGACCTGAACGACCCGGCGAATGCCGGTGTGCTGTGGGACTACGTGGTTGGAGACAACAAGCTGTTGATCAAGGGCACGGAGGCCCAGATCAACAGGATCCTGCAGAACCTTCGATTCAACCCGACGGATCGGCCGCAGGATGCCGGCACGGCGTCCGAGGAGATCACGACCGAGTTCAAGGTCTTCGTGGTCGATTCGGGGGATGACTACGACGACGAGACCGTCCTGGTCACCTCGAAGGCCACCGGGCAGACCAACGACAAGGACGACATCTATCACATCCGGATCGGGAACGAGTTCATCTATGAACCCGCCGGCGACGGCAACGACATCGCCTATGTGCACATCAACGGCTATGCCTTGGGTGTCGACGTCGAGATCGAGACGGTGCAGGTGGCGAGCGAGGTGACCTTCGGCGTCAGCCTGTCGGGCAGCCAATATGCCAACACGCTCATCGGCGGCATCGGCGACGACACGCTCTGGGGCGTCGATCAGGATCCCTCCAGCCCCAACCAGGACGTGCTCCGGGGCGGCGCTGGCGATGATACCTACATCATCAAGTACAGGGCCGAACTCGGCGTCGCGATCGAGGAGCTCAACGGCAATGTCGACGGCATCGACACGGTGAAGCTGGTCGACCTCGCTGACGACGGCGCCGGCACCGAGTTCACGGGCTACACCCTCGGGGCCAATCTCGAGAACCTCGATGCGAGCGAAACCGACGCGGCGGTGACCCTCACGGGCAACGGTCTCGGCAATCTCATCATCGGCAACGTCAATGCCAACACCCTGGTGGGCGGCGCGGGCAACGACACCCTCGACGGCACCGCCGGCGCGGCGGACCGGCTCGAGGGCGGCGCCGACGACGATACCTACCGCGTTCACAGCGCCAACGACGTGGTGGTCGAAGGCGCGGGTGGCGGAACCGACACCGTCGAGGTGTTCGGCACCGAGTATCACCTCGGCCAGACTGCGCGGGTCGAGACCCTGAAGGTCGGCGACAACGTCGCCACCGGCGTCAAGCTCATCGGCAACGCCTATTCCGCCACCATCATGGGCGGCAGCGGCCAGGACACCCTGGACGGCAGCCTCTCGGGCCGGTACCTCCAGCACACGCTCAACGGCGGCGGCGGCAACGACGTGTACCACATCGTCCATGTCGGGCGCACCAACGAGGAGAGCGACCAGATCGACGGCGAGATGCTGTTCGACGACGGTTGGGCCAATGGCCGCAACGACAAGGTCATCCTGTACCGCGGTCTCTTCGAGCTGCTCTACGGCAACCCCGCCGATGTGGACGCGGCCATCGAATCCGCCAAGGTCTACTACCGGGCCCAGGGCATCGAGGACTTCGAGGTGCTCCCAGGTCTGCCGCCGGACGACGGTTACAACCAGCTCCCGGTCCTCACGATCGCGGAGGGGACCAAGGTCACGAACGCCACCGACAATGGCCTGGCCGTGTACCTCTTCCGGGGCGTCGACCTCTCCGACCACGAGAACGACAATCTGACGGTGACGATCCGGTTCCTGGCGACGACGCCGGGCGTGCTGAACATCGACCCGAACCATCTCCCGACCGACAGTGGCGAGGACAACGGCTTCAAGTTCTATACCTGGACCGGCAAGGCGGACGAGCTCGAGGCGATCCTGAGGGCGCTCAGCTTCAATCCGGACAACGACTCCGCTCCGGTCGACGGCTTCGACACGGACTTCGAAATCTCGGTGCAGGACGAGGATCCGGATCACGAGCCCGTCACCGGCCAGGTGACCGTGCACACGAAGCCCGGGGACGACAGCGACAACGAGGCACCGGTCCTCAAATTCGCTCCCGACACGCAGATCACGAATGCCACGAACAAAGGCCTCGCCGTCTTCCTGCTGCGCGGCATCGACCTGTTGGACAAGGAGAACGACACCCTCACCGTGTCGATCTCCTTCCGGGCGGCCGACGGCGCACTGGCCTTCCCGTCCGGCGTCACCGCCCTGGTGTCCACATCGGGCGAGATGATCACCTACACCTTCACCGGAAAGGCCGATCAGCTCGACGCGATGCTGCGCAAGATCACGTTCAATCCTGAGGACAACCTGGCGCAGAACGCCGCGGTGGATACAATCTTCACCATCACGGTGCAGGACGAGAAGCACGGACCTGTGACGGGCGCCGTGACGGTGAGGACGACCGATGGGACCGACAATGACACCCACGAGCCCGAAATCGATGGTCTCGTCAACGTCGAGACGCCGGAGAACGTGCCGGTGGCCCTGTTCGAGGACATCGACCTCACCGACGAGGACGGCGACAAGCTGACGGCGATCATCACCTTCGCCGAAGGCCGGGGCGATCTCCTCGGTGCCGGCAACACCTGGTCGGTGATGGAAGGGGTGAGGACCTACATCTTCTCCGGCACGGCGACCGAGCTCGAGAACCTCCTGAAGGGCTTCACCTTCGACCCGAGTGCCGCCAACGAGGAGACGAACATCACCCTCAGCATCCAGGATGGCAACCACCCCGCGGTGGCCCAGACGGTCAAGGTGACGTCGCTGCCGGCGAATGGCAACACGGCTCCGACGGCAATCTTGCTGACGTCATCCACTATTCGCGAGCATGCCCCGGCGGGTCTTCTGATCGGGACATTGTCGCTGGTGGATCCTGATGGACACATTGGCACCAACTACACGCTTAAGGACACGTCGGGGCGGTTTGCAATCGACTCTGTGACCAAGCAGGATGGCACGGTCGAGTGGCGTCTGAAGGCAGGTCCCAACGGCGTCACCATGGACTCCGAACAGGGTCATCGGACCTTCACGATCAACATCGAAGTAGATGACGGTCATGGTGCGGTAGTGACTCTGCCAGTGACGGTTTCCGTCCGCAACATCGCGACCGAGAGTGTGATTGGCACGGCTGCGGGCGAAAAGCTCGTGGCGAGCATTAAAAACGACTCTCTTGATGGACGAGGAGGCAGCGACATTCTCGTGGGCGGTGCTGGCGAGGACTTTCTCACGGGTGGTCAGGGAGCGGACGCATTCGTGTTCGATCAGCGCCCGCTAACGGATGTGCGGGACAAGATCACAGACTTCTCGTCAGCTCAGGGTGATCAGATCCAGTTGGTGAAGACAGGTGTGTTTACCGCACTTGCGAAGGGTGCACTGGGGGCAAGCGCGTTCTATTCCGTTGGGGTAACGGCAGGTGAGATCACCGAGAACACCCGGGTGATCTATGACCAGAACACGGAGGAAGAGGCCGGCGGCGCATTGTACTACGATGCAGACGGCTCGGGCGATGAAGCGGGACGTGTGCTGATCGCTATCCTCCAAAAGCGTCCTACCCTCACTCACACCGATATCTTGGTCATCTAGGGAACAAAAAAGGGGCTGGTCAAAAAGGGTCGGCCCCGATAATCTAACGTTATAGCGTATTTATAGAAGGGGGACGGCCAAATGGCTGAACTTAAGATTACTGCAGGCCCTCAAGGCACGAATGTCGACGATTATGAGGTCGAGTTCGTCGAAAACGTGCCGCTAGGTATCGTAATCGGCACGATCTCTGGCGATCCAGCTGCAACGCAGTACTCATTTTATATCGACGACGACGGTGTGAAATGGGATGGCGAGGGGCGCGTCACCATTGTCGGCGACAAGATTTATCTTAGTACGACAGGACCTGGCCTGAACTACGAAATGGCATCGGGTGCGTACCAAATCTGGATCGTTGCGAAGAATGCTGCCGGTGATGAAGTAAACCAAGCTGTTTTCGGCCTTAGCCTGGCAGATGCGAACGATGCGCCCACCGATTTGACGGTGAAGAACGCCACCGGCGGTACAACATTCTCCTTCCAGGAGAACACGACGCCGACGGGAACGTTCGTTGCGGTTCTCACGTCCAAGGACGAAGACCGAACGGCGCAGGGTGGTGCTGGCGACACCTTCACCTATTCCTTGGTGGATGATCTGGGTGGGCGCTTCAAGGTTGCAACAGCCACTGTCGCGGGCAAGACTCAGTACCAAATTCAAGCTGGCTCTAACGGAACTTTGATCGACTTCGAAGATTACGGCGCGGGTAAGCTTCTGAAATCCGATGACAATGGCAACTCGCGTTACTATGAACTAAAGGTTCGAGTGACGGATGGCGGCGGCCCGGATGGTGCCTCCGCGGCGAAATATACTGAGCAGACGATCAAAGTCTACGTCACCAACGACACGGCAGACGATCAGAACCTGCCGCCGAACGCGCCGACGGGCGGCTCGGGAACGCTGAAGGAGAACACCGCCTCCACGAACACGCTCGTGCAGCTGGCGGGCTCGACCGATCCGGAGGGGCTGGCGGTCACCTACGACTTCGCCGCAAACGGCAATCCGAACAGCCTGTTTGCACTCTCGGCCGATGGTAAGCTCACGCTCGCCACCGGCAAGACGCTCGACTACGAGGCGGCCGGCCTGAGCAGCGATGGCACGGGCAAGTACTACCTCGTCAAAGTGGTGGCCAAGGACCCGGCCGGCAACGCGTCGACTGCCACGGACGTGAAGGTCTATGTCACCAACGACACGGCAGACGATCAGAACCTGCCGCCGAACGCGCCGACGGGCGGCTCGGGAACGCTGAAGGAGAACACCGCCTCCACGA